>DASUVL010000720.1:0-3871 GCA_036379015.1 Niastella sp. | reverse complement strand
GTCAGCGACTGTAAGTTGCTTGCGCAGTCTCGTATAATTTTTTTTGTTAGCGATAGCATGTTTCTATCATCTACATGGCAGCACTATCAGCTTGCATGAAGGTTTTTATCCTTTATTTTCTGAATTGGTCATGCTGTTTGTAAGATTCTATGCTTTGCATGATGACTTTACCATCAAACAATCTGGTTTTAGATCTTTACATAGCAATTTTATCTGTATGCATGCTGGTTTGGGTGGAAAGATTGCATGTTTACCATATTAGTGGGGAAGCTGGCGGGCAAAACCAGTATGCAGGAGGTATAAGCCACGCTGTAGTTGATCAAAGCTGTAATGCAGATGCCCTAAAACGAGATGCGTGCAGCCTAAGCAGAGCAGTAGACGGCCAAAGCCGTACAGGAAGCGGTCAAAACTGAGCAGTAGACGGTCAAAGTTGCTTTGCAGATAATTAAAGTTGCCATGCAGACAACTAAAAACACGATGCAAACAACTAAAGTCGTATTGTAAGTAGTCAAAACTGAACAGCAGACGGTCAAAGTTGCTTTGCAGATTATTAAAGTTGCCATGCAGACAACTAAAAACACGAAGCAGACAGTCAAAGACGTACTGTAAGCGGTCAAAATTGAGTAGCAGAAGGCTAAAGTTGTAATGCAATCCGTTTGTACCTTTAAAAGCCCCTGGAAACGCTCATTTTCAACAATTAACCATTGTTCCGGTTTTCGGGTTACATTTGCAGCCTTTTAAAACCTGGAAGTATATCATAAATACCCCCGGAAATACGTTGATACCTGCTCAGTAACAATGAGTTCGGTATTACCGGTCCGCGAAACACAAAGTCACCTGAAAATCCCTGATTTGCAGGTGATACCGTGAGCGAGCGGTATAAACGGGCTTTTATAGAAAACTTTCATAAAAAATCCTTCATCCCTTAATTTTACAGCTTATTATCACTGCCTATGCCGCAAGATAAAAACCGTCAGTTCCTGGATTTTGAAAAACCGATCAAAGATCTTTTTGATGATATAGAAGGTTTGAAGCTAAGGGCCGAAAAAAGTAAGATTGACCTGACTGACCCTATTAAAAAACTGGAAGAGCGGGTGCTGGAAACCCGTAAGGCGCTCACGCAAAACCTTACACCCTGGCAAAAAGTGCAGTTGAGCCGTCATCCCGACCGTCCGTACACCATGAAATATATCACCAAACTGACCACTGATTTTGTGGAGCTGTTTGGCGACAGGAACGTAAAAGACGATAAAGCCATGGTGGGTGGTTTTGCCTCCCTCGATGGTCAAACCGTAATGCTGATTGGCCAGCAAAAGGGTATCAATACCAAGGCACGCCAGTTGCGTAATTTTGGTATGGCCAATCCCGAAGGGTATCGCAAAGCCCTGCGGCTGATGAAACTGGCCGAAAAATTCGATAAACCAATCATTACCCTTATCGATACGCCCGGCGCCTACCCAGGTCTTGAGGCGGAAGAAAGGGGACAGGGTGAAGCTATCGCCCGTAATATTTATGAAATGATGCGGCTTAAAGTACCGGTAATATGTGTGATCATTGGTGAAGGCGCCTCCGGCGGCGCCATGGGCATTGGTGTGGGCGATAAAGTGTACATGCTCGAAAATACCTGGTATACCGTTATTTCGCCTGAAAGCTGCAGCTCAATTCTTTGGCGTAGTTGGGATCAGAAAGAGAAAGCAGCCGAACAGTTAAAACTCACTGCCGATTATATGTACGAATTTGGATTAATTGATGGTATCATTCCAGAACCTGTTGGCGGCGCACACTGGAATTACGATGAAGCCGCTAGTTTATTAAAGCCATACCTCATTAACACCATCAACGAGCTGAAGCAGATGGATCCCGATGAACGAGTTCGAAAGCGTATCGATAAGTTTAATAAGATGGGCTTTTGGGATGAAGTAGCCTCCTAAACGCCCGGGTGACATGGAGTAGTCCTGAACAGCTTGCCCTGAGTCCCGCTCGTGCGGGAAAGGGTCGAAGTGTTAATGATTATGAAGCCAGCTAAAGTATCGTTGTTCAGCATCGTTGTGTCACACACTTGTACATCCTTATCTCTACTCAGCTATTCAAATTTAAACGGGCATTCCACAAAGGGGAAAGCCTCAACCTAAAATCTGCAATCTGAATTATTATGTCTCTTCGTCAATCATTATACGGTACCGGTGTGGCATTGGTCACACCATTCAAATCAAATGGAGAAGTTGATCTCGATGCTTTAAGCAAAATCATTGATTTCGTTATAAATGGCGGCACTGAATATGTGGTTACACTCGGTACAACCGGCGAAACACCCACACTCAGCAAAGAAGAAAAGATCGCCATTATTCGCTTCACCTACGAAAAGGTGAACAACCGCGTTCCTGTGGTAGTGGGTATCGGTGGTAACAATACCCCCGAAGTAATAGCAGAACTGGAAACTTTTCCTTTAGATAAAGCCACCGCTATTTTAAGCGCCAGCCCATATTACAACAAGCCTTCCCAGGAAGGTATTTTTCAGCATTATAAAGCACTTGCCGCCGCTTCACCAAAACCTATACTATTATATAATGTACCGGGCCGCACCGGTCGTAATATGACTGCTGCCACTACCCTGCGCCTTGCGAACGAGGTGGCAAACATTGGTGGTATTAAAGAAGCCAGCGGCGATATGGCTCAATGCATGCAGATCCTGCGCGACCGCCCCGAGAATTTCCTCGTTGTGAGTGGTGATGATGCCCTGGTACTACCGCAAATTGCCTGTGGTATGGATGGTGTTATCAGCGTTGCCGCCAATGCATTTCCCCAACAGTTCACGCATATGGTTCGTCAGTGTTTGAAAGGCGATTTCAAAGCTGCCAAATCATTGAACGACGTGTTAATTGAAGCATACGACCTGATGTTCTGTGAAAACAACCCCGCAGGTGTAAAAGCATTCATGACCGAGTTGGAATTACTGGAAAATCATTTGCGGTTACCGATGGTGCCGCTGAGCGAAGGAGTGCATGAGCAGATCAAAGCGTTCCTGAAAGGAAAGTAGAAAATATCGAATATTAAATAATGAATGTCGAATGACGAAGTTGGAAAACAAGGTAGGAAGTAAAAAATAAGAAATTTGCAATACTGAAGTCCGGAAGATCATGCTGATGAAGTGTAGGTTTTCCGGATTTTTTCTTTACTCGTTGCCGCCTTTACTCCTTGCTTATTGCCTTTAACTTCAACATTGGATATTCTACATTCGATATTCAATATTACTTCGGAAGGGCCCGGAAAGTAACCCCCTCGAGCGCAAGACTGGTATCAGGAAACACTTCACAGGCTTCCTGCTCAAAAAGATCCAGTTTGTCATATTTCGAGCTAAAATGGCCAATCAGCAACCGGCCCACGTTGGCGCGTTTGGCTATACAGGCTGCCTGGGTAGTAGTAGAATGAAAACGAAGCGCCGCTCTTAGATCGAGCTCTTTTAAATAAGTGGTTTCGTGATAAAGCAGGTCAACACCCTGTACTTTTTCTATCAATTCTTCATCAAAAATAGTATCTGCGCTGTACGCATACGATAAGGCCTTTACGCCCGGGTTGGTTACCCAGTCATTTTTTATAAGTACGCCATTTTTCGTCGTATAATCTTCACCCCATTTCAACCTGTCGTAAAAAGCAGCCGGTACACCATGTTCTATCGCCTTCTCGGGATTTACCCGGCGTGGCGCCCGCACCTGGTCAAACCGGAAGCCCCAGCAGGGAATGCGGTGCTTGGTAGCAAAACAGGTTACCTTAAACTTATCGTTGTGAACGATCACCCCTTCTTTTTCCAACGGATAAAAATGCAATGTATACGGCAATAAATTGGAGGCTGCTTCCAATTGCAGGTCAAGTA
>DASUVL010000719.1:0-6181 GCA_036379015.1 Niastella sp. | reverse complement strand
CGAAATGCAGACATTGGAGAACGTTGGCAATGGTCCGCTTACTTATTATGTCTTTGTGTTTCGTTCTAAGAAGCCAATGGACATTGAACGAAGTAAAAAGGCAGTAGGAATATTGATATTAAACGCAGATTCTCTAGAATTTAAAAAGACAGAAAAAGGCGGTACACGTAAATATTTTGATCGTCCCACGGCCATGTGCGAAAATTTTGAAATGCATGTGACTCAACTGTCACATACCGATCCCAGCCATGCCCCTCACCAACACATAGAAACAGAAATGATTTTAGTCATTGACGGCAATACATCCATGGTCATTGATGGTAAAAACTATACCGCTGGCCCTGGCGATCTGTACATCATGGAAAGTGGCAAGATGCACGGCATCAGCAATACATCGGACAAGCCATGTAGTTATTTTGCTTTTAAGTGGAGATAGGTCATTGTCGAATTGAAATACTGTCGGCTAACTTTTCTAAGGTAACAATCATACTGTCGCTCACAATTGAATCCAGTTTCACTATAGTTCGTTTATATCCATTTTTTATGAAGACCAGCTGACAGGAAGGGCATTTGGGAACACAAGGGACTAAAATGGTGCCAACAGTAAATTTCCCGTTCATATCTGTAATAGCCGCTGTAGCCTTTTTGGACAAACCTCCTACAGCATAATTACCATAGTCATCTTTTATACCTGCTTTTCTAAGCGCCATTCTTTTTTGATATGAAACGGTATCATACTCATAGTATATGTCCCTAACCGTGTCTTTACGTTTTAGAATTAAAAGTATTTGTGAGTTGTCAATGGGTTGCTTTGTTGCGCTATCATAAACATGGCCTTGCATATGAATAAACCCTTCGCAAGAAGTAAGTGTCACCGTTATGAGTAGAAAAAATGAAACCGTTGTTTTCATAAAATTACAGTTAATACACAAAATAAGGTATTATTCGGCTCCTACCCGATTGGCTGATTGATTAATTTCACCGGATCACTAACCGTTTCACAAGCGTTTGTAATCGGTTATAAACGTTTAATAACCGGATAATTCTTCGTTTATTAAATATCTTTGGACCGTCTCAGGCGGGCAGAATATGGATTTCAATTAAATCCGCCCATATTATGCCCAATCATAAATACTTCCGTTATAAAAAAGGCCGCACAGAAATAGTGACCAATACTGATAACAGGCGAGCTATTCGGCTGGCGTATATTAATACCCTTTTTTACTGGTTGATAAGAATTTTAATAACCGCCGCATTTATTTTTAAGATGCTTTCAGGATGAAGCAAGCGCCAATAAGCTGTGGTATTGTTTTCCTTTTGGTGATTTCCCGTAAACCGTTAGCGACGTCGTCCTTTGCTTCTGAAGTTTTTAAATGACCCCGCTGCGCCGAATCGCTTTTCCTTTTCACCATCGTGGGCTTTCTTTTCTTTATCCTTATTCTTTTCCGGGCGGGCGTTCTTTCCCTGCCGGGCCTGTGCAGATTTTTTTGCCCCATTTTCCCGCTTCCAGGGCTTCTCCCCCGTTTTGCCTGTTTGGGGTTTCCCTGCTGCAGTTGCAGGCTTTGTCGCTTTATACTTATTCTTACCAGCCGGCGTCTTGTCTTTTGGGGTAGCGCTGGATTTTGGGGTAGCGCCGGATTTTGGATATGCCGGTGTTTGCGTGGCTTTTGGATGCGCCGGTGCGTGTGTATGTGCAGCAGCCTTCTTCCTGCGTGCGGCCGATTTGCTTTCGGTATTGACCTTGTTTGAGTCGGCTATACTTTCCATCAACATGGAAACTTCTACTTCACTGAGGTAACGCCATTTGCCCAGGGCCAGCTTGTCGAGCCGGATGTTCATTATGCGCACACGTTGCAAACCAACTACAGCATAGCCAAGGTATTCGCACATGCGCCTGATCTGGCGGTTAAGGCCTTGCGTAAGCGTGATACGGAAGGTTTGGCGGCCCATCATCTGCACTTTACAGGGTAACGTGCGGGTGTCGAGAATGGGTACCCCTTGCGACATCTGTTGTACGAATGCATGATCGATGGGCTTGTTAACCCGTACGATGTATTCTTTTTCGTGGTTGTTATCGGCCCTCAGGATCTTATTAATGATGTCGCCATCATTGGTGAGAAAGATCAGACCTTCAGAGTCTTTATCGAGGCGGCCAATAGGAAATATCCTTTTGGGGTAGCCCACAAAACTGATGATATTGTCCTTGATGTGTAATTCGGTGGTGGTGGTAATGCCTGGCGGCTTGTTGAGTGCCAGGTATACGCGTTTATCTTTTTTGGCGGCGGTCACGAGGCTACCATCAACTTCAACAGTATCTCCTGGCTTGTACCGGTTGCCCAGAACGGCCGGCCGATTGTTCAAAAATACCCGGCCTGCGGTAATGAGGTCGTCTGCTTCCCGGCGTGAACAATAGCCTGTATCACTGATAAACTTGTTTAAACTGATCGAATTGTCCAAGAATGTATCTTTTTTAAGTAGTTGGCAAGTGCTTTCCGCGGCAAAAGTCGCTAATTTAAAGCAAAAAAAGCGGCTTTTTAGGAAATCGCTTTCTCTGGCCGGCGCTATTACAGCAACCTATGCCAGGTACTTATTGGGTCGTAATGGTATTTTAAGATAGAGACCCAACCCTTTTTCCAGTCGCGCGGTACTACTGCTACAAACCCCAATAATTGACATTAAAACAACCAAAAATGAAAGCAGTATTACCAGCAGTAGCGATCATAACTGTTTTATTTTCATGTCAGAAATCATCTGATGATCAACCACAGCCTGAGCAGAAAGACTTTATAGGAAAGTATACAATAACCAAACTACTTTTCCAGACAAAAGGCCATCCCGACGAAGACCTGCTGTCTACATTACCTGGTTGCACACAAGATGATTTGTTGGTATTCGCAGCCGACTCATTATTTAAAACAGAAGACGCAGGCGTTTCATGCGGCCAGAGCGAAAACGAGCCGACTGTCTGGTTCACCAAAGGCAACAAAATGTACATTGACGGTGTAGTAAGCGACATTGTATCATTTGACAAACACACGCTGGTTTTAACCACGCCGATGGAGTTCTTTGGTGCACAGGGCATCGTAAAGGAAACGCTTGAAAAGCAATAGTTGCCGTTCGTATATGCCTACACGGCTAAACATTTTTTTATTTATATTTTGCCCCGCCTTCGGCGTAGCGTTAGAAAAGTTCCGGGTAAATGAAAATATTCTTATTAAGTTTAATATCAATTCAAACTGCCCTACCCTTGTTTGCACAAAAAGAGCTTACAAGGGTGGATATGGAGTTGCAACCTTATAAAATTTCCAGCCCTAACCCCCTAAAACGCAGCCTCAGCTTTGCAGGATATAAAACCCATAAGTTCCGTGGCGGCAATAAAGACTCCTGGTTTTCAATCGGCACTTTATATATTGACAATAAAATACTGACAATAGACGTGCCTTTACACAAAACCAGACCGGTTGAAATTTTTTCTTTCGCAATGAAAACAGATACCGGTATTGTGAGTCGTACAGAATGCCGCGCTGTTTTGCGTCAGCATGAAAATTTCAGTTTATTCAGGCCAGAAGACTCCACATTTTTCAATATTAAAAATGTGGATTACCTGGAAGCGCGCATACAAACAGGCAACGATACTACACATATATGGTACATGGCTGCTGCTAACCTGAATGGAAGCGACAGTGCGGAACAACAAGGTATCATCAGATGCGGCGATAAAGAAATACGCTTTGTAAAAACAACGCATCTGTTGCGCGAAGAACCGGTAAACAGGAATGATATAAAAAGCCTGCTTACTACACTCAACATTGTTTATCTCTTTACTTATAACGACGAAAACATTGCTGCGGTTAGCTATAAGCTGAATGGTAAAAAGTTCTGGTGCAGGGATGATTTGGACAGTAACATTAAAACAGTTGTAGCCAGTGCTGCCAGTCTGCTGTGCCTGAGGAGTGATTTATATTAGTAAATGATAAAAATGAAAAAGCTATTAGTTATCATAGCCATGGCTACGTGGTTTGCATCATGCAAAAGCATAAGTATGCAGGTAGCTGTGCCAGACAAGTTTGCAACAAATGCAACACAAATGAAAGTATCGGGCCTGAATCACTGGCCGAAACCAAAACTTACTTTTGGTAATTATCGCACATCGAAAGTAAAAACGGGATGGGTTGTTTCCACTGGAGGTTATGATAGCAACTACGGCCGTACTACAGCAGAAAGACTGCTGAAGACTTTTAATGTGGGCACCGACAATATTACCAAACACTCCAGGAACAAATATCAGTACACCATACAGGACGGTGACGCGATAGCAGAAGTGTATTGTATTGAAAAAACAGTTAGAGAAGAAGTAACAACATATACACCACTGATCGATTTTGGTAAAACAAAAAATTACCAGTATTCTTTCTCCGCAATCATTTTACCGCAAACACTAAAAAACGAACAATGGCAACTGGTGTTTTACAACAGCTATGACAGCAAGAAAGACACGGCCCGTAAATTCTGGGAACTCCCCTATGTAGAACATGAAGGATATGTGACCAATGGTAAATTACAGATTGATATACGCCCAATCTTTACGGCCAGAGCGGTAGGTAAAGACGGGAAGGAGTTAAAAACACTGATTAAGCTGTTAATGGCCTATGAACTAAAGATAGATAATGGAGTAATTGGTGTAATAGATGTATTCAACAAGAATATCTGGATATACAACGATCTGGATAAAGACATGAAGCTGATAATAGCATCTGTTGCATCTGCGATACTGATGAGAAAACAGGCCGAAGGTATAGCATAATAAAATCGTTCTATTGACTTAAGGAAATAGTGAGCGCACCCCAAACAGACATATCATTGCTAATAGAAGGCTGCAAAAAAAATGAACGTAAAGCGCAGGAAGCGTTGTACAGGCATTTTTATCCCTTTGCGGCTGCTATAGCCCTGCGCTATGTAAAGTCGAACGACGACATGGCTGATGTAGTTAGTCTGGCCTTCATTAAGCTTTTTAAAGCGCTGCCCACATTTGATACTAAGCGCGGCTCATTTCATGCCTGGTTCAAAACGATTGTAATACACGAAGCGCTCGATCTTATAAAATCCCAATCAAAATACACCAACAGCCAGGAGGTAGCTGATGCGGAAGAAATATCTGTAGACAATACGGCACTTGACAGGATGTCTACAGGCGAAATAATGAACATGATAAAAAAGCTGCCGCCCGCAACACATGCCGTCTTTGTAATGTATGTAATGGAAGGCTACAACCATAGAGAGATAGCACAATTATTAAATATTAGTGAAGGAACAAGTAAATGGCACTTAAGCGAAGCCAGAAGATCGCTGAAACAACAGTTAGAACAAAATAAGACATGAGTTCCAAAAAATGAACCTATTACCGACATACGAGCAAATGATAGCAGAAAGGCAGGATGGTATAGAAATACCAGATATGGCTGATGCTATATGGGTTCGCATAGAGACTGCGCTTGATGTGGAATTGCCTGTACATGATACTCCGGCAGCTCCTCCCGGTAAACCTTTCTTTAAGCATCCTGCTGTATGGATGATAAGCGCCAGTATAATAGCAATCATCATCGCATTGTTTTTCTTATCAAGGAACAGGAGAACGACGCCACCCCCGCAAAGGGATCAGCCGCAACATACTAAACCAACTATAAAACCGGATACCATAATGAAGCAGGGCTTAAAACCCCCTGACCCGCTAAAGCCGGTACGGGAGAAAAATACGGGTACGATAAACGAAAAGCATGTTGCAGATACAACTGCGCATAGCGCATTTATCAATGAGAAAACAGATTCTCTATTAAAAACGTCACCGGTTATTTTAGCGCCACCGGCTATTAAAATACCACCGCCAGGTATGATGAAGAACCCTTCATTAGATCTAAAGCAACGCCCGAAGTATGGCGTAGAAGTTTCCGATTCTGATTATAGGTTTAAAGTAAAACCAAAGGAATAGGTCTTAGCAGCCTTCATAACAATCAATAAGAAAGTTTTTGGCCTTGCCAACCAGTGGTGCGCAGAAATTGTTCCCAACTTAGGCTGTTTGGGTTTATTTGCCGGCTCCACAGCAGGTCGCGATCTTTTTTGAAATAGTCATATTCAACAGCGTAGTCTACCATCCCCAGGATCTCACGCACTAAGATCTCATTTG
>DASUVL010000718.1:0-7143 GCA_036379015.1 Niastella sp. | reverse complement strand
GTGTATGCTAAAAATCCTGATGGTTCCTACAATTTAAGTACTACCAATTCACTTGGTATGGGAAATAATAAAGGAGTGGTAAGCAATTTTTACAATCCGCTTCCTTTGCTCGATCTGGACCGGTATACTTCCGAAAACGATCGCATCATTGGTACATTCAGCGCCACTGCAAAAATTGTAAAAGGGTTGGAGTTTAAAACCAGCTATGCGATCGACCGGTTGAAAGTAGAAAATGAATTATTCAACAACCCGTTCCACGGCGCCGGTTTTGCCGACAAAGGTATTTCTACCAACGCCAGCAGCCGGTTTAACAGTTGGGATTGGATCAATACATTAACCTACCAGGAGAAATTTTTTGGTCATCACAATCTTTCTTTGTTAGCAGGATACGATGTACAGAAATTCGATAATTCACGGTGGGGCGCAACCCGCACGCAGCTCTCGGATCCGTTCTTTACCGATTTTGAAGGTAACTACGGACGCATTACCCCCATCACCAACAACCTGTTGACAGAAAAGGCATATGCCTCTGTTTTCTCGCGTATTTCTTACGACTACAATAAAAAATATTTCTTCACTATCAATTTCCGCCGTGATGGTAACTCGGCATTGGGAGGCAATAAAAAATACGGAAACTTTGGTGGCGTGTCGGGCGGCTGGTCCGTATCAGAAGAAGGTTTTTACAAGAATCTATCACTGTCGCAAATTATCACCAGTGCAAAATTACGGGCAAGCTGGGGTAGGGTAGGCAACGGTAATCTGCAGAACCCATACGCTTCCTTAATGTTGTATAATTCTAATTTATATGGTAGTGCCCCTACCTGGAATTTTTCACAGGCAGGTAACCCCGAACTGGGTTGGGAAACCAGTCAGCAAACCAATGTAGGTATTGACCTGGGTTTACTGAAAGACCGCATACAAATTGAAGCCACCTGGTTTAACAACAACATCAATGGGCTTATCTTAAATGCACCGCAAAGTCCGTCGCGAGGTATCCCCGGCAATGCCATCCTGTTGAACGTGGGTTCTATGTATAATAAGGGTTTTGAATTTGCTGTAAGCGCCGCCGTTATAAGAAGGCGGAAAATATCCTGGAACACCTCATTTAATTTCACGGCTATTAAAAATCGTGTTTCCGAACTCGCTGGCGGTAACCTCGATATCGTAGGTACTACCAGTACAGCAGCAGAAACGTCGAACATTACGCGGGTGGGTTATTCCATCGGCAGTTTGTACGGCGCCCTTACCGATGGGGTAAACCCGGCAAACGGCCAACGCGTATTCATCAATAAAAATGGCGAACGTGTTCAATACAGCCAGGCGGTACCTTCAGGCTCCAGCAGGTGGACGTACCTCGATGGCGCCACAGCACCGGCTATTACCGCTGAAGATTTTTATATCCTGGGCAACGCATTACCCAAATGGTACGGTGGCTTTAATAACACCTTTACCTATGAAAGCTTCGATTTGAATGTAGGTATTAGCTTCTCAGGAGGCAACTATGTGCAAAACGGCACCAAAGCTTCCTTACGCGATCAACGCTTCTGGAACAATTATACCGATGTAATGGACCGCTGGCAAAAACCCGGACAGGTAACCGATATTCCAAGGGTAGTGTATGGCGACCTGCTATCAAATGGAAATTCATGGCCTATTTCGGCAAATGTTGAAAAAGCCGATTTTCTTAAACTGAAAACCGTTTCACTGGGCTACAGGGTGCCTGCAACCTGGCTGGGCAATTCGGGTATCAGCGGTTTACGTATGTATGTGCAGGTATTAAACGCCTTCATCATTACGCAGTATACCGGTTCGGATCCTGAAATTTCTTCCAATGGTAATTCTAACCTTACACCGGGGGTAGATAAAAACTCAGCGCCACAGGGCCGCACATTTACATTTGGCGTAAACGTGGATTTTTAACCTATTAAATTTCCTTCCCATGCGATCATTAGTAATAAAAATAGCTGCCGTTATCTTTTCCAACCTGTTGAATGTTGGAAAAGGCGCAATTGCCTGTTTGTTATTGACAGCATCTTTTGGTGCGTGCAAAAAAGAGAAAGACCTGTTGAACCCCGTACCGCGAACGTCTATCATCGATGCAACCGCTTTTGATACGCCCGAACGGGTATTGGGCCTCGTAAACGGCATGTATTCCAGCGTAAAAGATCCGCAGTTTTTCGGCGGCAAGTATGTAATGTATGGCGATTTCCGCGGCGAGGAATTTATCAACCGTACAGCCAATATTTTTACAGGTTACGATACCTGGGGACACACGTTAAATTCCAGTTCGAACGAAGTGGTAAACTTATGGTCGGCAGCTTATACCGCTATTAACTCGGTGAATGTGTTTTTGCAGGGGTTAAATGATAATATCTCAAAGGTAGATGCCACCCTTGCCAAACAATATACAGCAGAAGCCCAATTTGTAAGGGCGCTTAGTTACTTCTGCCTCGTAACCTTATATGCACGGCCATATGTTGAAAACAACGGCGCATCGAAAGGTTTGCCGTTGCGTTTGCAGGCAGAAACAAATACGAGTAATAACGACCTCGTCAGAAGCACCGTGGCAGAAGTGTATGCGCAGATATTAAAAGACCTGAATGATGCAGAAGCTAACCTGCCCCTCACTTACACAAGCGATCTGCTGAATACGACCAGGGCGCACAGGAATTCGGCCATTGCGCTGAAAACAAGGGTATACCTGAATATGGGCAAATACGACAAAGTGATAGAAGAGGCTTCAAAAATAGTAAGTGCAACGGCGCCATTTAAAGCAAACAACGGAGTGGCCCATCAGTTACAGAGCGATATCAGCGTGGTATTTTCATCTAACTATGTTTCTACAGAATCTATTTTTTCGATGCCCAATACCGAACTCAATTCGGCCACGGGGCAAAATGCATTGGGATATATTTTGAATGCAGCCCCCACCGGCAATGCCGAATACAGCGTAAACCCCTCGGGCATTATGGGCAATGCAGAATGGAAGGCGACTGATAAACGCAGAAGTTTTTTAACCGGTTCTGGTTCCACTGTTTTTTTAAAGAAATACAACAAGCCGTCGCCCTATATCGATTACGTACCGGTAATGCGATACAGTGAAGTGTTGTTGAATTATGCCGAAGCGGCAGCCAAATTAAATGATCTGCCCAAAGCGCTGGCATTGCTTACGGCTGTTCGCCAACGTGCCGATCCATCGTATACATTCACTGCGGGTCAAACCAGCACGGTAGATGCCATGGTAAGCAGCATATGGATCGAAAGAAGGATCGAATTCATCGGCGAAGGCCTTCGTTCCAACGATCTGTTGCGGAATCTGCTTACCATTCCGGGCAAAGGCAGCAGTAGCTTAACATCGCCCTCCATAGCGCCTTCACAGCCTGCGTATACATTCCCGTTGCCAAATACAGAAATACTGACAAACAAATTATTGATGCAATAAAAGATGGGTCTTCCTCCCGGTAGTTATCGGGATGGCGGAAGGCTCACCCAATAACACATTTTACAAGCAGGACCCAGTATCAAAACAAACAATAATGAGAAAAATTCCCTTTTGGTTCGTGTTCGCTATTGGATGGCTACCGGTATTCGCACAAAACAAAAACGGGGCAACCACCGAAACACCGGTTGTCAGCGGCACCATTAAATCAGCCACCACCGGAATGCAGTCGATGCCGGGTTTTATACCTATGTACTGGGATGCAAAGAAAGGAAAGGTTTGGCTCGAGATAGATAAATTAGATACCGAGATCCTGTACTACAGTTCTTTGCCGGCAGGCGTTGGCTCTAATGATATTGGGTTAGACCGGGGCAAAATAGGTCCTGCTCATATAATTGTTTTTCGCCGTTCGGGCAGCCGTGTATTGATGATCGAGTTGAATTACGATTACCGGGCCATCAGCGATAATGAGATGGAAAAACAAGCGGTAGAAGAATCATTCGCGCAATCTGTTCACTGGGGCTTTGATGTAACGGCAGAAGAAAATGGTCACGTACTGGTAGATGCTACCGGCTTTTTCATGCAGGATGCCGTGGGCGCAGTACAGGCCATCAGCCGGACAAAGCAGGGCAATTATAAATTAGATCCGCAACGTTCTGTGTTTTACCTGCCCCGCACCAAAAATTTTCCGTTAAATACCGAAATTGAAGTAACCACAACGCTGGTAGGAGAGTCACCGGGTGAATACCTGCGCGAAGTAACGCCCAGTGCCAATGCGGTTACATTCAGGCAGCACCATTCTTTTGTTCAGTTGCCCGACAATAATTATACGCCACGCATTTTCGACCCGCGCGCAGGCATAGGATCTGTTAGCTTTTTTGATTATGCCACACCGGTAGATCAGCCGATCGTAAAGCGGTTTGTGAGGAGGCACCGGTTGCAAAAGAAAGATCCCAATGCCGCCGTCAGCGAAGTGGTAAAACCGATCATATATTATGTTGATCCCGGAACGCCGGAACCTATTCGTACGGCTTTGGTAGAAGGAACGTCGTGGTGGGCGCAGGCTTTTGAAGCGGCAGGATTTAAAAATGCCTTTCAGGTAAAACTGTTACCCCCCGATGCAGATCCTATGGATATACGATACAATGTTGTTCAATGGGTACACCGCTCAACCCGTGGGTGGTCGTATGGCGGAGGTATTACCGACCCACGCACCGGGGAAATTATAAAGGGAAAAGTAACGTTGGGTTCGTTGCGTGTTCGGCAGGACTTTTTAATAGCACAGGGATTAGTGGCAGATTTTGAAGATGGCAAACCATTGCAGCCTGCTATTATGGAGCTGTGCATGGCGCGTATGCGACAGCTTGCTGCCCACGAAGTAGGACATACGCTTGGTCTTCCGCATAATTACATTGCCAGTGCTACAAAACATGGGTCGGTAATGGAATATCCGCATCCATTGGTAAAGATCGACAGCCATGGAACCCTCGATTTATCTGATGCCTATCCGGGAACTATTGGCGATTGGGATAAAGTAGCCATTACGTTGGCTTATCGTCAATTTGCACCTGGTTCCAATGAGAAAAAAGAAATGGATCAACTGGTGAAAGATTACCTGAACAACGGAATGCAATTTTTGACCGATCAGGATGCACGTCCGGCGGGTAGTGCACACCCCAATACGCACCTGTGGGATAATGGCGCCAATGCAGCCGATGAATTGAACCGGGTAATGAAAATACGTTCGATGGTACTAAACAGTTTTTCAGAAAAAAAGATACCCACCGGCTCGCCATTAGCTACCCTGGAGGAAGTACTGGTGCCCATGTACCTGTTTCACCGGTACCAGGTAGAAGCTACCGCAAAAGTACTGGCAGGCGACAATTATACCTATGCGTTACGCGGCGACGGACAGGTGCCCAATACCATAGTGCCCGCAGCAGAACAGTGGAAAGCGTTGAGCGCCTTGTTGGCTGCCATTACACCGTCGGCACTGGCATTACCGCAACAGGTAATTGCATTGATACCGCCACGCCCTTATGGATATCAGCCTAATCCGCGCGAAACATTTAAACGGTATACCGGCATTACATTCGATCCGCTGAGTCCGGCAGAAGCAGCCGCAGGTATGACGCTGGGGATGATCTTACACCCCGAACGCGCTGCCCGTTTGGTAGCCCAGCATGCCCTCAATGCCGACCTGCCCTCTTTGGATAAAGTGATCGATCATATTGTTAATGCCACCTTTAAAACGGTACAACAGTCGGGTTATGCCGGCGAAATTCAACGCACAGTTAATAACCAGGTGATAAAACAGCTCATCAGCTTAAGTGTAAACAAAACTGCACCCGATCAGGTACGTGCTATAGCCACCTTTAAGGTAAAAGAACTGCAACAATGGCTGAGCACAGCCGCAGGAAAAGATATTGATTGGAAAGCGCACTATCTGTTTGCAAAAACACAAATAAAAGGCTTTGAAGAAAAACCCGATGACATTACTCCTTTTACTCCCATAACCATGCCTAATGGCGCCCCGCTTGGTTCAACCGATGAAGAGTGGCTCGATGAGTAAAGAAGGAGGCGAAAGGTGGGGCTCGCTCCTGAGTGAAGGCAGGTAGAATAGAATGCGAGGCTCACCTTTCAATCATCGCACATGTAAAAAAATCAACCAACCAAACTGTTCATTATGAAACTGAAAACATTATTACAACTTACATTACCGTTGCTGTGCATATCGGTATCGCAATTTGTACTTGCGCAAACCAAAATGCCGGCAAAAAAGATCGATGCGCTTAAAAAAGAACTGATCGAAGAAATTGATAAGGAAAAAGTATTTACACAGCAAATGGTAGATATGGTATTTAGTTTCGGCGAACTGGGATTTCAGGAAGTAGAAACATCGAAATACCTTACAGATATTTTGAGGAAAAATGGTTTTGCTGTTCAGGAAGGTATAGCTGGTATTCCCACTGCCTGGATGGCTACATGGGGTTCGGGCAAACCGGTAATTGCTGTAGGCAGTGATATCGATTGTATTCCCAAAGCATCACAAAAACCGGGCGTAGCCTGGCACGAACCGATCATTAACGGAGCTCCGGGGCACGGCGAAGGACACAACTCGGGCCAGCCACTGAATGTTACTGCTGTGCTGGCGCTTAAGAAAATAATGGAACGCGAACATATACCCGGCACTATTGTAATGTGGCCAGGTGTGGCCGAAGAGCAATTAGGCACCAAGGCTTATTACATCCGCGATGGCTATTTTAAGAATATTGATGCCTGCATATTTACACACGTTGCCAGCAACCTGGCTGTTTCGTATGGTGATGGTGGTGGTAATGGCATGATCTCGGTTAGATTTGATTTTTCCGGAGAATCCGCTCACTCTGCCGGCGCTCCCTGGCGTGCCAAAAGTGCGCTCGATGCCGTTGAACTCATGAACATAGGTTGGAACTATCACCGCGAACACATGGAACCTACACAACGCAGCCATTATGTGGTAGTGGATGGCGGCGATCAGCCCAACGTAGTACCGTCCAAAGCATCGGTATGGTATTATTTTCGCGAACGTACCTATACAAAGATCAAACAGATGTACGACGATGCTATTAAAATGGCGCATGGCGCAGAACTGATGACGGGCACAAAAATGTCGTACACTGTTTTAGGCAGTGCCTGGCCCGGACATTTTAATAAACCCATTG
>DASUVL010000717.1:0-4153 GCA_036379015.1 Niastella sp. | reverse complement strand
GATGGTTAAAGAATCACCTGCCGGAACGGTAATAGTGGTGAACCCTGCTTTATCGGTAGTATAATCAGTAGTTTGGCCTGCAACCGTTACGCTTACTAAAGAAAGCGTTGTTTCGTACTGATTGGTACATTGAATTCTTATTTGCTGTTGTGCCATTGCTCCAGAAACTGCCAACACATTCAACAATAAAAATATCAGTCGTTTAAACATAAAATTTTAATGAAAAAGTTTAATTTTTTGGTTGCCGGTAACTGGTTACCGATTTCCAGTTACCAGGAATAAAATGCGGAATGCCCGCCTAAAATCAATCTGCTTTTAATTTGATCCCCGGAAACAGGGAACAGGTAACCGGTTACTAATTCTCTGCCAAAACAGGATCTGCTGCAACCATTTCAGGTTTCAGTTCTCCTTCCCATTTACTAACCACACTGGTTGCCAACGCATTTCCTACTACATTGGTCATGGTGCGGAACATATCGCAAAAATGATCAATCGGTAATATTAATGCAACCCCTTCGGGTGGAATTTTAAACATGGCGCAGGTAGCAGTTACTACAACCAGCGACGCACGTGGCACGCCTGCAATTCCTTTGCTCGTCAACATCAATACCAATAACATGGTTAACTGGGTACCCATATCCAGGTGAATACCATACGCCTGTGCAATGGCCAAACTGGCAAAGGTCATGTACATCATACTGCCATCAAGGTTAAAACTATACCCCAACGGCAAAATGAATGAAACTATTTTATCCTTGCAGCCAAACCGCTCCAGTTCTTCGGTGAGCTTGGGAAAAACCGCTTCGCTGCTGGTGGTACTAAAAGCAACCAGCATAGGCGAAGAGATCCTCTTTAACAGCTCTCCGATCCTTTTGCCCAGGATCAAATATCCAACCGATATTAATATTACCCATAAAAGGGCGATCCCCATTAAAAAGAACAGTAGGTATTTTCCATAGAACACGAACACTTCCAATCCCTTGGTGGCGATTACCGCGGCAATTGCGCCAAACACGCCCAAAGGTGCAAAGTTCATTACATAACCCACCATTTTTAAAATTACATGGGCTACGGCATCCAACGCTTTGACCACAGGTTTTGCATACGAGCCCAATGCCGACATGGCAACACCAAAAAAAATACTGAAGATAACAATCTGCAGTATTTCATTATTGGCCATAGCCTCAATGACACTTTTCGGAAATACGTGCTCCACAAACTTCGTTATAGAAAACTCCTGTGTTTTGCCGATCAGGTCTTTAGCCCCGGCCGTATCGGCATTACTCAAATCAACCGCATGACCAGGTTGCGCCAGGTTTACGATAAGCATGCCCAATAACAGGCTTACCAGTGAAGCAGTCACAAACCATAACAATGCTTTGCCGCCTACCCTGCCCACCGTTTTCAGATCGCCGAGTTTGGCTATACCAACTACCAACGTACAAAAGACCAGCGGTGCTATGATCATTTGAACCAGCCGCAGGAAAATAGTAGTCAATAATTTAATATTATCACTAAACGATTGAATGGCTTTAATAGAAGCGGTCCCGTGTTTGGAACCAACTTTGATTTTATTAAGTGTCAGTTCTTTATCAGTAGTATAAGCTTCACTGGTGTTAGCTACAACCACCCAGGTACCCGGCGCTGCTTTTGTTAAACGATACGTGGCAGAATCTTTAACGACCTCAATAGGCTGTATCACTTCTTTCCCTGACAAAACCAACGTGATCGTGTCTTTGCCCGTATAATCTTTAAGAGGGGAATAGGTTATTTTGTGCCCTGTTCCCACCCGGTGCATCAGGTAACCCACAATAATACCCGCCGCCATTGCTACCAGAATAAATAGCGTGAGCCTGTTTTTCTTCATGTAGATCGGTTAAAAGTAATAGGGTGCAATATAATATTAAATGTATAAACCAATTTGTTAGATCGTTTTATCTTTTGCCCTGAAATGTGTAGAGTATTTAGCATATCTTTTAGCCAGTAATTTTAAGAAATCCTTATCTTTCCGACCTTATACATGATTTAAAGAAATACTATTCATTCAAAAAAACTTCTAACTAACTCTTATGAGTTTATTTGTAAAAAAACCGTTAGATTCTTTATTAAACGAAGCAAAGGATTCCGGCGGTCACTCCCTTAAAAGAACGCTTGGTAAAGGGTCTCTTATAGCCCTGGGTATTGGCGCCATCATTGGCGCCGGTTTATTCTCCATTACCGGTGGCGCTGCCGCCAACCAGGCCGGTCCTGCCATCACCATCTCCTTTATAGTGGCTGCCCTGGGTTGCGCCTTTGCCGGTTTATGTTATGCTGAGTTTTCATCTATGATCCCCGTTGCGGGAAGTGCCTATACCTATTCCTATGCTACCATGGGCGAATTCGTTGCCTGGATCATTGGCTGGGACCTGGTGCTGGAATATGCCGTGGGCGCGGCTACAGTAAGTATCAGCTGGAGCCGGTACCTGGTAAAATTCCTTGCGGGTTTTGATATTCATTTACCCGTTTCCATGACGGCCGGCCCCTGGGACGGCGGCTTAATTAACGCACCTGCGGTTTTTGTAGTGATCCTGATGAGTTTGTTACTGGTAAAAGGCACCAAAGATAGCGCCACGGTCAATGCCATTATTGTTGCGCTTAAAGTAACTGTTGTATTGATATTTATTATCCTGGGCTGGCAGTACATCAACACAGCGAACTACGAAAATTACATTCCGCCGAATACAGGCAATTTTGGCGAGTTTGGTTTCAGTGGTATCATTCGTGCAGCAGCTATTGTGTTCTTTGCCTACATAGGGTTCGATGCGGTGAGTACCGCCGCCCAGGAAGCAAAGAACCCCAAGAAAGACATGCCGTGGGGGATCCTGGGTTCACTCGCTATTTGTACCGTGCTCTATATCCTGTTTGCCCACGTAATGACGGGCGTTACCAGCTACACCACATTCAAAGGCCAGGACGGTATTGCTCCCGTAGCTGTTGCTATTGATCATATGGGTACAGCCGATGCAGCTGGTGTTATTCATCCCGACTATCCCTGGTTGAACAAGGCCATCGTATTAGCTATTCTGGCTGGTTATATGTCGGTGATACTGGTGATGTTGATGGGACAAAGCCGCGTTTTCTTCAGTATGAGTAAAGACGGATTGTTACCCAAAGTGTTTTCTGAAGTTCATCCCAAATTCCGCACCCCGGCAAAAAACAATTTGTTGTTCCTGGTTTTTGTGAGCCTGTTCGCTGCATTCGTACCAGCACGTGTGGTGGGTGAAATGACGAGTATCGGAACGCTGTTCGCATTTATCCTGGTTTGTATTGGTGTTATCATAATGCGTAAAACAATGCCCGATGCGCCGCGTGCTTTCAAAACACCGCTGGTGCCATTAATACCTATACTGGGTGTGTTCACCTGTTTGTTTATGATGGTGTTCTTACCGCTCGATACCTGGATCCGGTTGATCGTGTGGATGATACTGGGTCTGGATATTTATTTGGCTTACAGTGTGAAGCATAGTGAATTATCAGCTGGCAGTCCAGCCACTATTCCTCAGGGCAACAAGGTTGGCGGTATGTGCGGATTAGTTCTTTCTGCAATACTGGCGATTGTAGCATTCGTTCATCATAGCCTTACGCCCGATGATGCCGGTATATTTTATTTTTCATTGATATTTGCCGGTCTGCATATTATTTTGTTTCTCAGCAAAATGCTCAAAAAATCATAGTACATTTAAAATACCTGTTTTTACAAAGCCCCGCCCGCGCAAGGCGGGGTTTTGTTTTAATGAACGTATGTTGGCTACATGCGCCAGTTAATTTATTTTTGCAACCCGATTGGGGAATGGTCAATGGTGAATGGTGAATTGGCTCTCTGTAAACTAGCCTAACTCAATTGACGCCAGCCTGTCCAATCAGGAAGTTAACGGCAAAACAAGCCATAAACCTGTAACATGAAACTGGTAACCGGTAACTGACACCCAGCAACCAGAAGAAACATATTAAACTACAAACTAGAAACTATATATGGGTCGCATATTTGAAGTACGTAAATCAACCATGTTTGCCCGGTGGGACCGGATGGCCAAACAATTCAGCCGGATTGGAAAAGAAATCGCCATTGCGGTAAAGGCCGGTGGAACCGACCCCAATACCAACCCGGCCCTGC
>DASUVL010000716.1:0-15644 GCA_036379015.1 Niastella sp. | reverse complement strand
ATGTATTACCTCTTATTTCGGCGGCATCATTCTGGGCGCTGTAGTTTTTAATACCAGGAGTATCTGGGGAGGATTAATAGTACATCTGGGTATTGCCTGGCTCATGGAGCTGGCGGGCTACCTGGGACATTTGTATAAAGGGATGTGAGGCATCCACTTTATTTATTACAATAAATAAAGATTTTTCTGTTTCATATAAGCACAAAATGGATATTCACGTGCAATTGCATTTAAGCGGGCGATTGTTTCTTCACTGGGGGGAGTGGGAAGCGAATTTTCCAATAAAATCCTTTCTACTGAAATGTTGTTTTCGAGACTCAGCGTTGTAGTACTGTTTGTAGCTGTTGCCAATTTGAAAGTTTTCTTTTTCATGCGCCAAAATTTACAAGTAGTGAAAAAATGTAATTAAATAGGCTTTCATTGGGATACGTACGCTACGTAACAATCAGAAGCTTATTCATATGGCTGTAAAAGAAAGAATCGTTTATCGTTTAATCTTATGGCAAGCAGGAAAAAGGAAGAAATGTAACTAAGAAGCGATCTATTCAAAGATAGCCTAAAAAGTAATAATTCCCCAGCTTTTAACAAAAAAAATAAAGCTTCTTGCAATAAAAAACAGGCGGCTAGGGAAAAATACTTACGGCGACCGGTAAGGCAATTGACCTGTATCTTATAAAGGATCGTTTACCCGATGTTTATAGTAAACGCAAAATGGATATTCCTGGCCAATACGATTAAGATGGCTGATCATCTCTTCACTCGGTGGCTGAACGCTATTGAAGTTTTTTTTATCAGCTTGCTTGCTGACTTTTCTTCCGTTAAAATGGCGGGTAAATTTTTTAGTGATAGCAGGCAACTCCATAGAAGGAGAAAATACGGTTGCCGATGATTTTTTCATACGTTAAACTTTAATATGTTATCAGATGGTGATACAATTATTACCTGCTACAAAACTGCCTTATGCGTATGCTACCAATTGAACATCATAATAACCAAAAAGTTCATGGAGTACAGACCAGAGAGGAAAATTTAGAGTGGCTTAACATTTCTATATAAAATTCAATCATCGGGCTGTAAAAAGGGCGAATAGAAAGTTATCTAAAAATTAAATCTTTTTCCAATAACACCCAAATAAATTTAACGGGTACAAAAAAACGCCGGATGTAGATCATCCGGCGTTTTACAAAATTTATTCAGAACAATGTTGTTCATACTTCGATCTTAATCGGCTGCTTGCAGTACATCAACAGTTAATGCATTGGTTCCTGTACCACCTTTAATTCCTTTCAGAAAAATGGTATACGCATTAGCCTGATTAAGGTATACTGAGCTTGTTGACTGGGCAATGACCGAATCAGAACCCGCTTTCTTCACATACACATTTACAGAACTGGGCGATATTGCAGCAAACTGGTTCCAGTAATTGCTAGTCGTATTATCAGCATACTGACGACCCGGGATAACCAGGTTATTATCAAAATAGAGATCCACATCGGCAATATCAGGACTCATATGAAAGAACCGGATGTACGCTTTATCATTGGTCAATACAGAGAAATCATCTTCAATCCTAACGGCGCTTACATGTGTAGAATCGTAATTATATAATAATAGCGTATAATACTTTGAAGAGTCATAAAGATTTGTTCCTATACTGGCCACCACGCTATCGGAACCCGCCTTTTTAAAATTGATAGCAAACATATTGGGGTCCAATGCAGAATAGGCAGAAGCAACCGTACCTGAATTGATAGCTGACGATGCTTTGTTATTGTCGAAATAAACCTCAATGGCCGGAGCTCTCGGCGCCAGATGCATAAGAGAAAGATATGTTTTGACAGCAGGCGTAGAAGATGTGGATTCCTTCATACAACCACCCAACAGCACGGTTAAAAAAGACAGCGCTCCCAAAAACAAAAAAACATTTTTTCTTACTTGCACAGTTTTCATTTTTAGTTAACAAATTTGATTGTGTAGCCTATTTAGTTGTAGATTATTAACGTTCTCGCATTCAGACCACAAATTTATTCAATAGTTTACCTGGAAAAGATGATTTTCTGGCTTTTATGACAAATTCCCATACACTTACGTTGCACTTTAATCTCATATTAACCTGATTGTAAAGCAAAAAGAGCCTTACGGCCCTTTTTACAAACTAAAAATAGTGCATTTTATTATCCATTCCTCCGCCAGCCGCCACGCCCCTGGCCGCGATCGCCCCGGTCGCCACCCTGTTGGGGAGCTGGTTGGGCCTGTGGTTGCTGCTGCTGCTGCTGGGGCTGCCCGCGAAATCCGCCTGGTCTGTTTCCGGGTTCCTGGGCCCGCCGATCAACCTGAGGTTGCTGCTGCCTGTCGCGCATCATGCGTTCCTGCTGTTGGCGTCTTTCCTCAAACACGCGGTTATTATCCTGCTGCTGACGTCTTTGCTCAAAAACACGCTGATTATTAGCCTCGGCATTTCTGTCGCGCATCACCCGCTCCTGTTGTTGGCGTCGTTCTTCTATTACGCGGTCATTATCTTGCTGCTGGCGTCTTTGTTCAAAAACACGCTGATTATTAGCCTCGGCATTCCTGTCGCGCATCACCCGCTCCTGTTGTTGACGTCGTTCTGCTAACACGCGGTTATTATCCTGCTGCTGACGTCTTTGCTCAAAAACACGCTGATTATTAGCCTCGGCATTCCTGTCGCGCATCCGATCCTGTTGCTGACGCCTTTCTTCAAACCCCCTTACATTATTGCCTCCCCGGTCATTATTGGCATTACCATTATCCCGCCTTGCGGAGTTACCAGCTATATTATTACTACGTTGGTCGCGGTTGAACCGTTGTACCCGTTCAGGAGCATAACGATTGTTATCGCGGTTCACGCGTGGGCGATAAACAGCCACTTCATTGTTCCGATACCCTGCCCCACCCGGTCTCGATGCTTCCCGCACCGAAACAGAACGAATTGGCGAGCGGGTATACCTTTCTACATCACGACGGCCCGGACCTGTCACAAACACATTCCGTTCGTGCCTGTAATTATTAATGATAGTGGTATTGTTGATAATGGTCGTATTGCGCTGTACGCCTATACAATGGTCATATACTCGCGGTGAAGCAATGTATTGCCGGTCAACAAAACACCAGTAGTTAGATGGCGGATTATAACGGCCGAAAGAAAAATTTACATTAATACTAAACTGTGGCCCCAATGGCGCCCAGCCATAATAATCACCACCGCTGCGCCAGCAAACCCAGGCCGGTGACCATTCATACCCCGGCATCCATAGCCAGCCATAATAATCATCATAGAGCCAGCGGCCATAATGGAATGGCGCCCAGCCCCAGCTATAATTCGATACCCACATCCATTCATAATCATCTGACCAAACCCAATGCCCGTTGGTGCTGTACGGCCTGAAGCCAGGCCCTATATCAGGACGCCAGACATATCCATATTCCGGATATTCGATCCAATTTCCATATGGCTCCAGTTCGTCGTAAAACGTCTGGTACGAAACCTGCACCGATACCTGGGCAGAAGCTTTATTTTGCGCACTGCCAGCCAATAATAACAGGAGTATCACTGTAGTGCTGATTGTTGTGAATCGTTTCATTTAGGTGTGTTTTAGAAATACACAATGTTGAAGGAAGAATTGCTTGTGGCTTATTTCCTCTCTATCAAGGTAAAACGATAATAATGCCAGTGTACAGGCACTTACACTTTTTAGTAATACTTTATGTGAAGGAAGGACTAAAACTGCGTTTTAACTAAACGCATATGCAACCTTTGGTCAATGTAATAATTTGCTAATGTGCTAATTTGATAATTGAATACAAAATACAAATACAGGTAGCAGGCAAAAAAAATCGTCCGCCAGCTGGCGGACGATTACTCTATAGGATAGCAATATGTTTAAGCTTCGTATTAATTATACTTAAAGGCCTCATGCATGGATTTACTCAATGCTGCGGGTTTCATGGCAGGAACAATGATACGGCGAATAGTATATAAAGGATCCTGCTCGTCGCGTTTGGCATACAGCTGGAACGCAGCGATCATCCCTCTCTTTTTCAGCTCAGGGATCGCTTCATGGTTCCACAAACCAAAAGGATAAGCAAAGTATTTGATGGGCTTACCGGTAATAGTTTCCAGCTGCTTCGTAGGCTTTTCAATTTGCGTTACCCAATCTGTGCCCTGGTATTTCTTCACATTGTGATGGTCCCAGGTATGTGAAGCAATGGTATGGCCTTTATCTGACAGGTCTTTTATTTGCTCTTTGGTCATGTATCGTGGGCGGCCTATGGAGACCGTCATCACAAAGAACACACCTTTGAAGTTGTATTTATCCATTATGGGCTTAGCCACGGTATATTGGTCCAGATCGGTATCGTCAAAAGTAAGCATCACCGGTTTTGACGGTAATGGCGTTCCTTCATTCAGATAAGCATATAATTGATCGGGTAAAATAGTATGGTAACCGCTATCGGCCAGCATTTTCATTTGCTCTGCAAACGACGCGGGGGGAACAATGTATGCCTGGGCTGTTTTTGAATCAGTAGGTTTCCAGTCGCGGACCTGGTGATAACATAAAATGGGAACTTCGGGTCGGCCCAGAATGGTTTTGGGATCAGCTACTTTCATGCCATCGATGTTTGGCATTTTGGTTTCGGCTGCACCGGCGGTTTTGTCGCCTTCAGGCACTGGCAATTTGGGAATTGAACTGCTGTTAACTTCAGCCGTTTTTGCTTCAGCATCCATATGGCAGTTAGCTGCCATAAAGCAGAAAAAAGCAATTACAAGAATAGCTATCAATTCGGGTTTTGATCGGAATGTGTATGTTTTCATAGAACGCCGCAAACTTACGTAAAATAGGCATTGCATAAACGGACAAAACCGCTGTTTTGTTGTAAAATGTACTATATAAAGATCATTTTTTTTGCACATAATGTTTATTACCGTAAGCTTTGCAGTTTTTACGATAAGAACATACGAGTTACCCTATACAAAATTTCTGAAAATACCATTACGGTCAATGTGATAATGTGATAATTTGCCAATCGTTAACGAGAAAACAGAAATCGGAGGTCAGCAATTGGCAGTCTGACGTAAGACAATTCACGTTTGCCGTTTCATTCGCCGCAGCTGACCGTTTCAAGAAATATGAACCAGGTTAAAGACTATTATAAAATACTGGAACTACCCACTACCGCCTCCCTGCAGGAGATCAAAAGATCATTTCGCCGGCTGGCTCAGCAATACCACCCCGACAAAAACGACGGCAGTCATATGGCAACGGCCCACTTTCGTGAAATACAGGAAGCGTACAAAGTATTGAGTGATCCCAAACAACGGGAAGCATACCACTACCAGCGATGGTATGTGCGCAGCACCGGCAAACCATTTGACAAAGCACCGCTGACGCCGGCCAACATTTTACAGGAATGCCGCTTACTGCAACAGTATGTTGCCTCCATGAACACATTTCACATTCGCTTTGACGCTGTCAGCCTGCATATAAGGGAATTATTAACAGCCAATGCAATTGGCATTTTGCGTGAACGCCATGATGCGGCTATCAACAGGGAGATCATTCAAAGTGTATTACTCAGCGCCCAGCCTTTGCCCAAAAAATTCTTCATGCCTATAGTTGAATTATTGTTACAGCTGGCCGGCGATGATACCACCGCACAAACCACCATTGAACAAGCCTTGCTGACCAAAAAGCAATACCATTTTTGGGACAAATACAAATGGGTATTGATGCTGATTATTACCACGCTCATTTGCTGGTTGATGTACAGATACGGACAACCGTAAAACATGCACAACCAGCAACGACCGGTCGTCATGTTGTACTGGTTTATTATCTTTAATCAAACTTAACCGGCATGAGAAAATGCGTTCCGCCTATTGTGAAAGGATTCAATGAACAGGAAGCCCGCGCGAATATGTGACCATCACGGGCCGTAAACCATTTGGGGGTATAGCTGTTTATATAATAGAGCATAATAAAATTTCAACCGTTCATTTCATAGATTAAATTATGGCACGTACACCTTCTGTAATGACACCGCTGGGGAAAAAAGCACCCGGTTTTACATTATTCGACACAGAGAGCGGAAAAGATCTATCGCTGGAGACATTGAAAGGCTCAACAGCCACTGTAATTATGTTTATCTGTAATCATTGCCCGTTTGTGAAACACGTCAATCCGCAACTGGTAAAACTGGGGAATGATTATAAAAATAAAGGCATCAGCTTTATTGCCATCAGCTCCAATGATGTAGCCGGTTATCCCGAAGACGGTCCCGAACAAATGAAACTGGTTGCGTCACAATTAAACTATCCTTTCCCCTATTTATACGATGCTACGCAGGCTGTAGCCAAAGCATATGAAGCCGCCTGCACCCCCGACTTCTTTATTTTCGATGTTGATCTGTTATTGGTATATCGGGGGCAACTGGATGATTCACGCCCGGGCAACGGCCAACCAGTTACGGGAGCCGACATACGCCGTGCGCTGGATCATCTGACACAGGGCAAATCAGTACCTGCTGATCAGAAACCTAGCATTGGCTGCAATATTAAATGGAGAGAAAGCTGAAGAGGAATGAAAAATAAGAAATGAAGAACAGAGGAATGAAAAAGTAAAAGGCGGAGTTACTTGCGTGGACGAAATGACACCGGTATTATCATAGGTACTTTCTGTTTATAGATTACATATTTTCCCCCGAATTGCGCTACCAGTTTTTTTTCTTCTAACCTGGCGCCCCATACCGTGTACAACGTTATGACAATACAGGCTAACAGATTATTCAAATAAGGGAACACAAAGAACAGGGACCAGATCAACAATAAAGTGCCGAAGTACAACGGATGACGTACATACCGGTGCAGCCCGCTCTGTTCCAGTACAGTCGGTGGTTGTTGTTTATAAAAAACGCTGATGCCACTGAGTGAAAAAAAATATTTCCTGATCACTACCAGCATGATAAATAAACCCGTCAACACCAGTAAACACAACAGCAGCTTTACCCAAACGGGCGCTTCGTACAACAAGTAGCTGTGCATGGTATATTGAAATACCAGTATCCCTATCAGGGAAACAGCAGCGAACACCGAATAAGAAAAATGATAGTATTTATAATTCATCCCCAGCCAGCGCTGCATGAGTTGTTTACACCAACCGGCTGCCAGTACGCTGTGCAAAATGCCAAATAGCACCCACAATAGCACCAGTATAATATGATTAATAATAAAATACATGCGTTCCCTGCTGTAAGTTACGGCCATTCTTTAAAAAGTTATAGACAGCGGGCAGTAGTTTGGTCATTAGCACATTAGCCAATTAGCAAATTAGCACATTGGCAATTCTATTATCTTTGCGCCATGCATTATGTATCTGTAGAAGCACTTGGTAAGTCATTTGGTATAAAACCGTTGTTTGAGGACATTTCATTTCATGTTGAAGAAGGGGATAAAATTGCGTTGATAGCCCGTAATGGAAGCGGAAAAAGCACCCTGCTACGCATCCTCGCCGGCAAAGAAACAGCCGATAGCGGCACCTCCTGGATCAATAAAGAAGTAACCGTTGCCCTTTTTGAACAAGACCCCGTTTTTGATGAAAAAGGTACCATACTGGATAATATCTTTTACCATAATCACCCGGTAATCAACGCCATACGCGAATTTGAGGCTATTAGCGAAGATGGCGATCCCGACAAACTGAGCGATGCCATTATTAAAATGGATGATCTGGGCGCCTGGGATTTTGACGCCAAAGTAAAACAGATCCTGGCCAAACTGAATATTCATCACCTGCAACAAGCGGTAAACACCCTATCAGGTGGTCAACGTAAACGGGTGGCGCTGGCCAAAACACTCATCGATATCGGTTTCGATCATAAACATGTACTGTTGATCATGGACGAGCCCACCAACCACCTGGATATTGAAATGGTGGAATGGCTGGAAAATTACCTCGACCAGCAAAATGTAACATTGCTGCTGGTTACCCACGACCGCTACTTTTTAGACAATGTAGTTGATGAGATCTGGGAACTGGATGGTAGTGAACTGTTTGTGTACAAAGGAGATTATGCAAATTATGTCGAAAAAAAGGCAGCCCGCATGGAAAGTGATGCTGCCAGCATAGATAAAGCCCGTAATACCTATCGCAAAGAACTGGAGTGGATGCGTAAACAACCCAAAGCCCGCACCACCAAAAGCAAAAGCCGCCAGGATAATTTTTATAAAGTAGAAGCCAAAGCCAAACAGCGTTTGGATGATGCCCAATTGGAACTAGCGGTAAAAATGAGCCGGCTGGGCGGCAAAGTGATAGAACTGAAAAAAGTGTACAAAAGCTATGGTGAAAAACCGATCATGAAAGGCTTTGATTACACCTTTAAAAAGGGCGAACGCATTGGGGTAGTAGGAAAAAACGGGGTGGGAAAATCTACTTTCCTGAATATGTTGCAAGGCCTTGAACCGGCCGACAGCGGAAAGATCAATATTGGCGAAACAGTGGTCTTTGGTAATTACTCGCAACAGGGATTGGTGATGAAAGAAGATATGCGGGTGATTGAATTTGTTAAAAATATAGCTGAAAGTTTCCCCCTGGCTGGTGGCGGTTCATTAAGCGCTGCCCAGTTTTTACAATTGTTCTTATTTCCGCCCGATCAACAATACACTTATGTCTCCAAACTCAGTGGTGGTGAAAAAAGACGATTACATTTATTATCCATCCTGTTCCGCAATCCTAATTTCCTGATCCTCGACGAACCTACCAACGACCTGGACCTTCCTACACTGGGTGTGCTGGAAAATTTCCTAAGCGACTATCCCGGCTGTTTACTGATCGTTTCGCACGACCGGTATTTTATGGATCGCCTGGTAGATCACTTGTTTGTATTTGAAGGTGAAGGTATCATCCGCGATTTTCCGGGCAACTATTCACAGTACCGGTTATGGTTAAAGGAGAAAGAAGAAGAGAAGATAGAAGAGGCTAAAACCCAGAAGGCTGAAGTAAAAGCGGCGCCGGTTAAAGAAGCTGAAAAAAAGCAGCTGTCTTATAAAGAAAAAAGAGAATTCGAACTACTGCAACAGGATATTGCCAACCTCGAAAAAGAAAAACATACCATCACTGATCAATTAAACAGCGGCTCGCTGCCTTTTGATCAATTACAAAAATTAGGTGAACGAATAATCGAGATCAATACCAAGCTGGATGAAAAAGAGCTTCGGTGGCTGGAATTGAGTGAGGCTGGAGCGTAATACAGCCGTACGCTTCACGCTATCCCGACTTGTCGGGACAAGCAAATTCAAAATGCAGCTTCCGTTACCGCGCTGGCGTGTAGCGTGAAGCTTGAAGCGTATAGCTTTTTCAAGGCTAGCCATTGACACCCTTTACCCGCCACTCAACCATCAATTTTAGCAAATACCCATCAACTCAGTTATTTTTGAATCCAAACAAAAATCACACTATGAGAAGGATGTTCCTGGTTATGGCTATGGCGGCTACCACAGCAGCTTCGGCGCAAAAGATAGCCGACCCCAAGCCATTTGCCAACTCCATAACGCCAGACGATTTAAAGAAGCATTTGTACATCGTAGCAGGCCCAGCTATGGAAGGCCGTGAAACTGCCACAGAAGGTCAACGCAAAGCAGCCGCTTATATAGAAAGCCAATTCAAATCATTAGGATTGCTGCCAGGCAATAAAGAAAACTTTCAGCATGGCTTCCCTATTTACCAGGACTCATTGATCAACGCCGCGCTGGAAGTGAACGGACGGCGTTTTGACATGAATACCGATTTCATAGTCAACCTGAACATGGCGCACTCAAGTACTATTTTTTGTAGTGAAGTCGTTTTTACAGGCGCTGGTATCAGCGATAGCAGCCGCAACGATTATAAAAATATAAACGCTCAAGGTAAAATTGTATTGATCCTGCAAGGGCCACCGCCTTCATCATCTGGCGGAACCAGTGCCGGAACCCGGCCCCGCTATAATCCATTTGCAACTATGGAAGCGGCGCAAAAAAATGGGGCGGCAGCCATATTGATGGTACAAGGCAATTTCCCCCGCCGGGGCGGACCGATTGTTAAAGGCGCTCCTTATCTGAATGGATTTAGAAAAACCGTGTATCCCAATACGTATTATATTTCAGAAGAAGTCGCCAAGGCAATTATGGGCACCGATTACGATGCCGCTAAAGAAGCGATGAAGAACGGTAATCCACAACCTAAAAGATATCAGGCCGATGTAAAACTGGATTTTAAAAAGAACATGACTGAGCTACTAAGCACCAACGTGATCGGTTTTTTGGAAGGCAGCGATAAAAAAGACGAATTTGTTTTCATTACCGCCCATTACGATCACCTGGGCAAGCGCGGTGATTCAGTCATTTATTACGGCGCTGATGATGATGGCTCCGGTACGGTAAGTGTGCTGGAATTAGCCGAGGCATTTGTAAAAGCAAAAGCAGCAGGCAAAGGTCCACGCCGGTCGATCGTATTTATGACTGTTTCGGGTGAAGAAAAAGGATTATGGGGATCGGAGTATTATAGCGATCATCCGCTGTTCTCATTAGACAAAACGACTGTTGACCTGAATATTGATATGATTGGCCGTATTGATCCCAAACGTAAAGTAGGCGATAGCACCAATTATGTATATGTGGTGGGTGATGATAAGCTCAGTTCCGATCTGCGCCCCATCAGCGAGGCGATGAATAAGAAATATACCAAACTGGAACTGGATTATAAGTACAATGCCCCCAAAGATCCAGAGCGTATTTACTATCGCAGCGATCACTACAACTTTGCCCGTAAAGGAGTACCGATCATTTTTTATTTCAACGGAACACACAACGACTACCATCGCCCCAGCGATACACCCGAAAAGATCAATTACAGCCTGATGGCCAAAAGAGCCCAACTGGTATTTTACACAGCCTGGGAAATGGCCAACCGCAACGATATGTTGAAAAGAGATATTCCGCTTACCGAATAATATTTTTTTATGCTAAACCTGCCTACCGGCAGGCAGGCGCGGAATGCCTAACGTAGAACGCTGAATACAGCGCCTGCGTTAGGCGTTTTGCTTTTTCCCTGAAACCTGGAACTAAGAACTAAGAACTTCTTAAAGCAACCTACTCTTCTCCCCTATCGTATTCTTTCTTACAAACAAAATATATGAAACGATTACTGCCGGTACAGGTAGCAGGCATTCTATTGCTTGCCATTGTATTAAACAGCTGTGAACACGATTCTGACAATGGCCCATCTACCGTTAAAAAATGGGATGTTGAAATAAAAGCGATCTATGAAGTCCCTGCGCCTGCAGGTAGAAACGAAGAGGGGGAAGCTACCATCGAATTGCTTTCTGACAATTCCCTGAAATATAACATTCACATCCACAACCTGTCATCGAGTGATGAATTGACCAATGCACATATTCATCCGGGCGATGCAGGAACATCCGGTGGCGTCATTATTCCCTTCAACCCCACCTTTATTGGCGCCGGCACATCCGGTACGGTAACCGGTTTACGCCAGGGTCAAATTGACACATTACTGGGAAAGCCTGTTTATGTAAACGTGCATTCCAAGCAAGTGCCGGCTGGGCTTGCCCGCGGGCAACTGGATAAAAAAATTGTATTTGCCATGGATGTGGCATTAACCGGCGCCGCCGAAGTGCCGCCTGTTATCACTACCGCAACCGGATTGGCCATCCTTCGGCTTACAGATGATAAAGTATTGTATTCAAAAGTAACAGTCAATAACCTGGAAAGCAATGATACCCTAACGGTATCTCATATTCATCCGGGTGCGGTTGGCACCAATGGTTCACCGCTTATTTTTCTCTGCAACAGTCTTGCTGATTTTGGTATACTTAAAATTTCCGATCCGCTGCCAGACGTGCAGTATAACCAGTTGATCAAGGATTACATGTATGTAAATGCACATTCGCGCCGTCACGGACCAGGGCTTATTAGAGGGCAGATAAGGTAATATTGAATATTAAATGTCCAATATTGAATGTTGAAGTGGAATACAGGGAAATGAATAATGAAAAATTAAAAATGATAAATAAAAAAGGGAAGTTACCACATCAGCTCTATTTATTCACTTTGTAGCAATACCGGAACAACTTTCCTTCAAAATCAAATGGCGTGGTAGCTCTTGTGATATCTTTTATATCATCCGCACTGATCTGTTCCCTGTCAAGTTCAAACTTCCGGAAATTAGTGCTGAAGTAAATGGCACCACCGGGCGCTACAGCCTGCAACGTTTTATTCAGCAGATCGGCGTGATCGCGTTGAATATCGAGAAAATCCTTCATGCGTTTGCTGTTGCTGAACGTAGGCGGGTCCATGATCACCAGATCGAAGGAAGCTGGCGGTAATTCATCCAGGTATTGCTTCACATCTGCATGTATAAAGTGATGTTTTGATGGATCGAAGAAATCATTCAGCCGCATATTCTCTTCTGCCCATTGCAAATAGGTTTTTGACAAATCAACAGAAGTAACTGCAGCTGCGCCGCCCGCGGCGGCATACACCGAAAAAGAGCCGGTATAACAGAACAGGTTTAACACCCGTTTACCGGTTGCTTCATCGCGCACCATACCACGTGTAATGCGATGATCGAGGAACAAACCCGTATCGAGGTAATCGCTCAGGTTCACTTTAAATTGTAATCCAGCTTCTTCCACTACAAAGAACGCACCCTCTGTGGCTACGCGCTGATATTGTCCCAACCGGCCCGGTTTACGTTGCCGTTCTTTAATGTATATATTGTCTACCGGCATCTCCAGCACCTCGCTTATCAACACAATGCACGCTTCCAGCCAGGCTTCATGTTCCGACTCGGCCATTTCAAATTTCCGCTTGTATTCTGCCAGGTATACATTTTCACCATATCGTTCAATGCAAAGCGCGAATTCAGGCAGGTCATGATCATAGATCCGATAACAGGTAATACCCTGCCGCCGTGCCTGTTTTCCTATATGCCGGTACACCTTGGTAAGCCGGTTGCGAAACATCTGAAATTTTTCGGGAGACATGGCTCAAATATAGTTGATAAGTTGACTAGTTAAAAAGTTGAAAAGACGCGACAACTTAATAACTCAATAACTCATGAACTTGAGAACTGGTATTCCCATATCAACTTTATTAACCCTATCAACCTTATCACCTATCAACTTATCAACTTTTCAACTCGTCAACTCCCTTCTATATGCCTTTTCAACCAAAGAAATCCAATAGCGGTGGCGAAACTGGTTCCACCCAATACCCACCATAACACATTAAACCCGGCATGTTCTGCCAACTGCGCGCCTAAAAAAGGACCAGCTGTTTGAGCTATCGACCAGGCGATGGTATACAATCCCGCATACTGTCCGCGATTGTGATCGGCGCTGCGGGAAGTCCAGAAGGTATTCATAAAAGGCAATACGAGTATTTCACCCAACGTCATCACTACCATCATCAGCAAAGCCATTACATGATTGATGTGAAAGACATTCAGCATAATATAAGCAACGCCAACCAATATGGTGCCCCGGGAAATATAAAAGATGTTTGATCGCCGGCCTTCCAGTTTAAAGATCAACACCATTTCAATAATCGCGATCATGACTCCATTCAGCGCGCCTATTAAACCAATGAACTGTTCCTTGAAATGAAGCTCAATTTTATAATAGGCATTCAGATTGGTGAACAATTGAAAAAAGCAGCTGGCAAATAAGATGGTAAGCAAAATAAACCATAGATATATTTTATCCCGGTACGCAGAATGTGAAGGATCTGCAACAGTTGCCTTCTTTACCGGCTGAACCTGTTTCGATGGACGTAAGAAATACGCCAACAGCAATGCCGCTGTTATATTTGTGGCACCATCTACCCAAAATAATAATTCGTAACTCATGGCTGCCAGCAAACCGCCAATGGCGCTTCCCAATGCCCAGCCCAGATTAATGGCCAAGCGGTTAAGCGCATACGAACGGGTACGGGTATTTTCTTTTGCGTAGGCAATGATTGCAGTAGAATTGGCCGGACGGAATGCATCATTCACCATGCTTAGTAAAAAGGTAAAAAGACAGATCAGCGGGAACGATTTCATTTGTCCAAGCACCATAAACAATATACCCCCACCCAACAATGTGATGAGCTGCACCGTGTGAAAGCCAATGCGATCGGTAAGCTTTCCACCCAAAAAACCACCCGTTACCGCACCCAAACCAAATAAGGCCATAACAATGCCTGCCTGGCCAATGCTATAACCCATGGAAGGACTGGTGAGATAAATGGTCATGAAGGGCAATACCATAGTGCCGCTACGGTTCACCAACATAACAAATGACAGCCACCATGTAGAAGGAGACAATCCGCTATATGCGTTCTTGTACAGAGAAAGCGTTTTCGAGATCATGTGACTGTTATATTATAAAAAAAACATCCGCCATTTGGCGGATGCAATTTATAATAAATCTCCAAGCAGACGAGGGGAAATTAACTGCCAAACACTTTCTTCAGGATATCAGAAACACGGGCAGCTGGGTCTTTGCGAATTTTTTGTTCTTCCTGCGCTACCTGATAAAACATACCACTCAGGGATTTTTCAGTAACATAACCCGCTAAGTCAGTGTTAATTTTAGTATTCGCAAAAGGCAGTTTGTTGTAAGCTTCAAACACTGTTTTCCAGTATGAGGTGGCTGACGTTTTTTGTAAGGCACTGTCAATTACCGGACGGAATGCAGTGGTAAGGGCTGCTACTGTTTTACCACGCAAATAACCTGTGGCTGCAGTATCGCTTCCTTTAAGAATGCCTAATGCATCCTGGATGCTCATGCTTTTTACAGCATTTACAAAAATAGGCGCAGCTGATTTACTGGCTTCTTCAGCAGCCCGGTTCATCGATAAAATAGCATTATCAACCAATTTGCCCATACCTGCAGTACGCAGCGCTGTTTCAACTTTCTTTGCTTCGGGGGGCATCAGCACTTTAATAGCAGCATTGGCAAAAAAACCATCTACTGACGATAATTTATTGGCGCTGTTCTGTGCGCCAACACTCAACGCTTCTTTTAAACCGGCAACAATTTCATCATTGCTTAATGAAGTGCTGCCACCGGATGTCTTATTCAGCAATCCACTCGCTTTTTTCAGCAATCCACTTTGCGCAAATGAAGCAACACTGGTGAGTAGTAACAGGGGTAATACAATTCGTTTCATAGTGATATTCATTATAATAATTCAGCTAAAATAACGTGTTAAATGGTAAAAAGTTGTTAAGCTGTATAGTTATTTATCCCATATAAACTGTTCAGCCTTAGGCATTTTTTCAAACACATGTGTTACTGTATCGGGCGGAACAGTGAGTTTGCGTTGTACTACATCGATCCAGGCGCCGTCAACAGTAACAATGGCAGCTATTTCATCGCCATTTTTAATAATACGATGGTGAATTGTCCACCGTGAATGATCGGGCCTCGCTTTAACCAACTGCACATCAATGGTTACTACATCACCCATTCGAACTTCCCGCTTAAACACACATTCTTCCCTGAAGAGGATCGGTCCAAACTGATGTTTTACCATGAATGAAGGTGTTAATCCATGCTCATTCAAGAAAGAAAACCGGATAAACGCC
>DASUVL010000715.1:0-7746 GCA_036379015.1 Niastella sp. | reverse complement strand
TACAGTTACCAAATCCTCCGAACGGCTCATGTGTGTGGAAAAGTTCATTGTCAATTTTTCGGTTATCCATTGATTGTAAATTGCCCCATCCAAAAGCGGCACTATTTTTTCTGTATGGTGCCTTTAATAATCAAACCTTATGTTAATGCGTAACATTTTAATGCTATCTGTCCTATTTTTTTGCTTTTCCTGTAAAAAAGAGAGTACTGTAAATGCTGACGGTACAGAGGGTACAGAGGGTACTGATGGTACCCCTACCAGTGGGGCCCGGGCCGCAACTACCGTTTATTATGTTGATGGAGCGCTGGGCAACAACCAGAATGACGGTCTCACCCTTGCTACTGCCTGGAAAACGATCCAGAAATCTTTTGATGCTGCCGTGGCCGGAAGTACGGTAATGATCAAAGGTGGTACTTACTATGAACAATTGACGGTAAAGGTTAGTGGTACTGCGGGAAATCCTGTTACATTTACGAATTATAATAATGAACAGGTGATCATTGACGGGTCAAAAAATTCAGGCACTACCATTCTTACCATCACCGACAAGAAGTTTCTCGTTTTCCGCAATCTCACTGTTCAAAATATTACAAAGAACAACGCAGTGGGTATTCTTGTTTCGGCCAATAAAGCCGGTGGGGTAAGTGATCTGACCTTCCGCAATGTGGCGATCAAAAAAATTAACTGGACCAGTAGTACCTCTACTATACCGAATTCCAATCAAAATTCACAACCATTTATAGCATACGGATTTGGGACCGCTCAGGCAAATGCCATTACGAACCTGGTTATTGATAGTTGTGAATTCAGCAATAATATTACCGGCTTCAGCGAGGCATTATCTTTAGATGGCAACATCGACGGATTCACTATTACCAACAACAAAGTACACGACAATATGAACATTGGAATTGCAGCGATAGGGCATTACGGAGTAAGCAGCAATTCGCAATTAGACCAGGCCCGGAATGGTTTGATCAGGGGTAATCTCTGCTACAATAACATATCTGATTATGCGACAAGCGCCGGTATTTATGTAGATGGGGGAAAGGATATTAAAATTGACCGGAATATAACTTATAATAACGGGTATGGCATTGAAATAGGCAATGAAGAGAATGGTACGGCCAGTAATATCACCGTCACTAATAACGTGATTTACCTGAACCAGGTTACGGGAGTGGCCATTGGCGGATATGACAGTGGCACTACCGGCCAGGTGACTAATTGTATTGTTAGAAATAACAGTTTTTTTAAAAACAATACCAACAATGATGGTTCCGGTGAATTTTATATAACAAAGGCCTCCAATTGTACCATCGGGAATAATGCTTTTTATACCAACAGTGAGAACACCCTGTTCTCATTAGAGAATATTAGTCCGCAAGCGGGAAATATCATTGACTACAATGATTGGTTTACACCGTCAGGAAACGCTTCCAACATAAATATCAACTGGCGTAATACAAGTTATGAGTCTTTTACTACCTATAAAACCAGTACGGGGCAGGATGCGCATTCAACCTTCAAGGATCCGCTTTTCATCGGTATTGGAACAATTCCTGACCTGCATGTGAAAACAGGAAGTCCATGTTTACGTACGGGCAATGCTACCTGGATCACGGATGCCACAGAAAAAGATCTCGATGGCAAGCCACGGTTAGTTAATGGAGCGGTTGACATGGGAGCTTATCAGCAACAATAATTAAACGAGCATATTTCGAATAGCGTAGGCAGGCACGCCCACTTATGGCGAGACGCCACCAAAAAGGTCATCAATGAAAAAAGTCTCTGGTTAATTCCAGGGACTTTTTTCATTTCGGGGTGGCCGAATGAATGTGGAACTGGTATGGGGAGCTCAAATCAACTTCAGTTCCAACAAACGGAGCGCAGGTGAGCAACAAAACATATTTTTGTACATTAGTTCGCCAATCGGTTGCAGTTCGGGGCCGGACATCCAAAGATCACTCCACCGAACGTAAAGCCGATGAACACGAATGGACCAAATCGACAGCCCAAACTCAATACTACAATGACACTATTTCGCAGACTGACATGTTCTCTTTTCGTTCTGACAATGCTCACTTGTGACAAGGCCTTTACGCAGACAAAGGATCTTACGGTACAGGAAAACAAGTTTTCCAAACTTTACTCGACGCTGACGTCCTTCATGCCCGCAGACGACGACAGCATTAGTTACTACTCTGACAAGTTTGAAAAAGAATTTACAAACTTCATTAAAAGCAATTCGAATACGCTGAATTACCCTTTTAAAAAACTCATTGACAGCAACTTTTGCTATATTAGAACTTCGGGTGACGGCAACTTCAGGATATACAGCTGGGATACGCAAACAGGCGGCACTATGCACTTCTTTAAAGCAATTTGTCAATGGAAAAGTAACGGTAAAATATTTACGAACGTTCCAATGTATGAAGAAGGTGTTGCCGGAAGTTTTTGTTCTAAAATTTTCACCGTCAATATTAGTGATAAGCCGTATTACTTAGCTGTTACAAATGCCATTCTTTCGTCGAAAGACGCTATGCAATCAATTTCTGTTTACAGCATTGAAGGCAAAAATCTGGTAGATACTGTTAAACTATTCAAGACCAAAACAAAAAAGTTAAACAGCATAAACGTAGAATTTGACTTTTTCAGCGTTGTTGACCGACCCGAGCGACCGTTGGAATTAATTACCTATGACGATAAGCAAAAGATAATTTACATTCCTGTAGTTGATGGAAAAGGACAAGTGACAAAAAAGAACATTCTTTATCAACTTAAAGACAGTTATTTAGAGTTTATCGGTATTGAGACAGGAGTGCGAAAATAATTTTGCCTTGCCACTAACATTGCATAGGAATTATGGCGGGATTACAAAAGTGCAGGGGATGGTGGCTGAACATGATCAACCGTTGAACACAAATCTAATAATATGAATTTAGACGAAGCAAAAGATAAAGTAAGACAGGCTATTAAAGAAAAGAAAAGCTATGACAGCGAATATGAAATTGTTGATAACAGAATAATTGAGACTGATTTTGCCTGGTACATCCCTTTTAAAGATATTCACCCAATAAATATGCTAGATATGCTCGTTGGTCTTCGTTATGGCTTCATTGTGGGAAAAGTACTTGGTGATTTACATCAACCTGGAAGTGGGGGCAGTATCGAAAAATGGCTAACAAGTTACGAACTTGGAATACTTGACGGGCCGCATGATCTAAAAATTACCAAAATCAATAACAGAAGGGAGGCAAAGCGATGTCTTCAGAGATTGAATCTTCAATATTATAAACCAGAAATAGAAAACGGTATTACCTGGAAAATCCCCACAACTTTTACGGATAAAATGATTGATGAAAGGTTGGCAAATCTACCATGCAAATTTAAGAATCAAGGGTTTACTTTTAGTAGTGAAACGTTTAAAGAAATTAAAGGATCGAAAATATTCGAATATGAATTGATAAAGACTGTAGACGCAAAAGCAAACGAAGTTGGCGAAAAGATCGAATGATCCCCCAACTCTTCTGCCTGATCCACTAAAATTCATTCTTCACAAGAATACTTCTAACCCAAAAGAGATCTCTTTTAACTTCTGGTCAAACCGGCATTTTAATGATTTAAAAGATACTCAAAGACTTAAACATGCAATAAACTTCAATAAAATGCAATCATAGTTTTTAGTGTAAGCAGTCGAATAAAGCCTGGGAAAATGTTCTTAACTTCAGAAGGAAAGCACTACGCCATTTTATGATACACTTCAACATATTATTCATCATTGCATCAGTTGGACAGTTATTGTATAGTTGCAATGGACAGACGACTGTAAAAGTGAACGAAGTAAAACTTGAAAATATTACCGACACAACTCAAGAAAAGTCATCCCCTCCATCTCTTCAGCAAGCTAAAACCGCTCCTAACGACATGACATTTAATAATTGGCTGACCCAAATATGTACAACAGAAAAACCAGAAGCATCAATTATTGCGTACAATTTTGGGCTTCTTGAAACAGGTAACGGATATACCGTTTATTTAATTGGTTCCAAATTGTATGATAAGGAAGATACAGATTGGGCAACAGAAGAGGACTTTGTTCCGGCATTAAGGTATTATGCATTGTCGCCTTCAGACTTTAAACAGTTACAGTTTGACGTTGTACAAAACAAGGTAAAGAAAATGATCAAAGACTTTATGAAGACCGACACGTATAAAAAATCATTCTTTGCCAAGGCAAAAGCAATCACAATCGGATTTGATGATGGAGATTTAGAAAAAATAAAATAGAGATAGTCTTTTTAGTTTAAATCTTTTTTATGGTTGACGAATCAAATGGCTACGAAGGTATTGCGGAAATATATATTAAAAGGAGAGGGCGGGCGGTAAATGGAATAGGATCATCAACTGTTCGCGCCTGGGCCCGAACCTTTAACAGAGGATCCGTGATATTGGATATTGGCAGTGGAACTGGTATTCCAGTCACGAAAATATTGCTTGATGAAGGATTAACTGCCTATGCATTGGACGCATCTCCGAAAATGGTTGACGATTTTCGCCAGCATTTTCCAAATGTACCTGTTGCCTGTGAATCGGTTGAGAAATCTCCTTTCTTCAGTCGCACCTTCGATGGCATTATCGCCGTGGGACTGATCTTTCTGCTTTCCGAAGAAACCCAATGTATGCTAATTCCCAAAATGGCTGCGGCGTTAAATCCTGGAGGAAGGTTGTTATTTACGGCCCCTCTTTCTAAAGTTGAATGGAAGGATGTAATGACAGGGCGAGTCTCGAGATCATTGGGAGCTGAGCAATACCGAGAGCTAATTTCGTCCTCAGGTTTAGCTATGGTTGACGAGTTCGATGATGAAGGCGAAAATCATTATTTTAATGCAATCCGGTAAGGTTAGGCGACTTTCCGGAATGACAAAGAGGGTGGCTCAAAAGGTTATGTAAATCAAAATAAAGGACGCATAACCATCCTGCGCTCTTTTTGGCTTGACAAAAATTTAATTTCAAATATTGGTTTCAAACCAAACCTCTTAAAAATGAGCATGACGCTAGTTGATTCTACGGGGAGGCAACATAGAAATATAGACGATAAATGGAATATAGAATAACGCGAACTGGCTATAAATATTTAATGATCCTATCCCGGATTATTCCACTACTTTAGAAAGTAATGCCCTATAACGTTTACGTACCGTGCCTTGCAAAAATTGCCTTAGAATATGCTTGTGTGCCTGCCGGGTTTTGGCAACTACTAAAAGTCCTGAAGTATCCATATCGAGCCGGTGAACAATAAGTGGCTCCGTATCCACCAATACATTTTTTAGCCTGGTATAAACCGAATCCCGGATATCAACTCCCGGGACAGAACGTAATCCGGCTGGCTTATTCACTACAACAAAACTTTCATCTTCATAAACTATTTTAAGCTTGCTGCTTTCTTCCGGGATACGTAAAATGGGTTTTCATCAAATTGTACAGTTTGTCAGAAATTTAACGACTTAGGTCGTCTCCAGAAACGTCATGAGCGCTGTCAGAAAATCTTTCGGGTTTTCTTCTACAACCCAGTGAGCCGTTTTTTCAATACGAACTGCCGTAACATTTTCCGCCACCTCCTGCATCATATCATTCATCAACGCGCCACTGGTACTTATCTCACCGCCGACAGCCAAAACAGGAATGGAAAGCTTCCCTTTTTTTTGCAGGCTTTCCTTGTTATCGAGCATATCCTGATCGAATGCCCGATATACCTCCATGCCCGCTCGAATGGCACCCGGTGCCGAGTAAGCGCTTGTGAATATATCCAAATCATCATGGCTTATGGCGCCGGCATTAAATATCCGGTAGTTGAAAAATGATTGCAGATACTGCCGCTCACGGCCGGATATGAGCAGCTCCGGCAAGTCGCGTACCGTGTGAAATGCAAAATGCCAGACCCTGGGATCGGCACGGATGTTATTAAAAGCCTGTGTCCCGGGTAAAGGGGCGTCTATAACAATCAGGCGAGAAACCTCGTCCCTGTATTCCTGCGCATAGGCGTAAGCAATCATCAGCCCAATGTCATGACCTATCATAATAACGGGCTTTGTAATTTTAAGGTGTTCCTTCAATAATTTGTTAATATCCCTGGCCATAGTGCGTTTGTCATAACCAGAAGCCGGTCGCCAGGAATCACCCGCGCCCCGATAGTCAGGTGCGATTACACGAAACCCGGCGTCAATCAATGTAGGAATGATAAATCGCCATTCCCACCATGTTTGCGGAAAGCCGTGAAGCAGTACGATGGTCTGTTCGCCGCTTCCCGCTTCAACGTAATGAATGCGCGTTGTAGCATCGATTACTGTCATGCCGTGTGTGATCTTATCTGCCCATGGGAGTTTAGTTTCAGTCATATCGTTGTTATCATTTGCTGTAAAGATCGAAGGATTATTGTTTAATTTAGCTTTCGTTTCTAAGGAATAAACATTGATAACTTTCGAATCGAAATTTTCGTTTATGGAGCTAGATGAATTACATTATGCCATATTAAACCAGTTGCAGATCGATGGCAGGCTTAGTAATGCAGAAATGGGCAGGCGAATCGGTCTTACCGCGCCGGCTGTGGCCGAAAGAATAAAGCGGATGCAGGCTGAAGGGATCATTAAGGGAATTACCGTAAACTTAGATTTCAGGCAATTGAATTATCCACAGCAGGCGTTGGTAGGAGTGAAGCTACCGCATGGATATATCGAAGCTTTCTTAAAAGAAGCTTATAAAGTAGAGGGCGTAACCGATATTATTCATACCACCGGCGAATTTTGCTTTTTTGTTGGAGTAAGAGTGTCCACAACTGAACAACTTAGCCGCATATTGGACGAGTTTGGAAAATTTGGAGAGACTACCACATTTTCGGTCTTATCTGTTCCTGTCGCGCATAAGCCTATCCAGTTGGCTCCCAGGCCAGCGCAAAAACATCGATAGCTGTTTTTTAATCTTCGCCAAGACATAGGCTATGTGGCGGATCGACGAATATTCTCAGCTTGAGCGCAGGTGAGCAACAAAACATATAGTGGCTTTGCTGCCAGTTTCACGATTCTTTTGGGTTTTCGTCCTTGATCAGAGCTCTTAACTGTTCTTCAAGTTCAGGGGTTACCGAAACCCCGTGCACTTCCTGTGCATGTTGAGCTGCTTTTTTCAATACTTCTTCTTCGGTATTGGCCTGGATAACACCTGGGCAGTCAAAGCCGGCATCGCGGCAGTACAATGTTTTCATGATTGCTGGTAATTTAATTTTATATAATTCAGGCAAATGGCTCAATAGGTAAACATCCGATCGCTTTCAACCGACAAGCGGATCAAAACGCCGGGCAACGCAAATTCGGCCGGTTTTCCTCGTATATCAGCTTCGGTCATACCCCTCGCTTTACTGGAATTGCCCGACAAATAAAATTTACCTTTTGCTTTGACAATCTCTTCGTAATGTTCACGGAGTTTTCCTGTACCCACGCCCGTTAGGTTGTTTAAAACAGAGTCTTGCAGCAATTTGACGCCATCACCGGCTAAAAAAAGTGAGACCTCGTGGCCTTCCTCAAGAGCTGTTTTGGCTACCAAAAAGCCCAGGGCCGCCCGTGTTGGGTTCTCCGGTCCCTGCGTAATATGTACAAGTATTTTTTTCTTTTCGAAGCCGGTACTTTTGGCGTTTTGCGCAAACGCAACCGTCGCACAAAACGGTATAAGTAACAATGCAGAGAATAACCTTTT
>DASUVL010000714.1:0-5238 GCA_036379015.1 Niastella sp. | reverse complement strand
GTGTATTCAACCAGGGTTGGAAAATCTTTTGTTGTATAGAACTCCGTTACATCATATCCATTGGCCGATTTTCTATCTTTATGAATGGTTTGCACTGTTACTTTACTATATCCAACGGAAGGGCCCGGGAAAAATGTTTCTGCAAACGGTTCTTCCGAGTACAGGTAATTGGTTGGCGCCATGGCGCCCACCTTTTCACTATACACTTTTACCGGTACATGGAATGGATTTTCATCATTACCGATCATGGGTTCATACGAAGCTACGCCACTGCTGATACCTGTTCTTACCCCGTTTATCATAACCGTATCGGTATACGTATATGTTTGTCCGTATACTGCGTCCCGTTGCTTTTGCTTTGTCATCGCCTTCCAGTTATCCCAGATCTCCGTCTTTTTGACCCGCAGTCCGCCACCGAATTTTCTATAGATGGGGTTGTTTAGCCGGGCAAACGATTTATCCAAAACCACGCTGTTACAACGGTTGTTATTTCGGGCATTATTTTCAAAAGCTGTTTCTTTCAACAGTTTCACTACGCTGCTGGCTATGGATGATACCATTCCTATAACCGTACGAACGTCAATATTATCGCCTGGTTCAGACCAGGGGTATGCTTTGGAAGGCAGGTTCAACCGCAGAAATTGGATAGCTGCTGTTGCAAAAGGGCTTTCCTTTTTTTTGATCGATTTAACTTTTATCCAGATGGTTTTATTATTATTAGCAACGCCATACTCTTCAATTTCCGCGTAACAGGGTACCAGTTCATACCCATTTCCCCAACGGTCACCGGGCATATTTACCGCCAGTTTAAAGAACAGTTGGGTTACGCCCTCAAGGTATTTACGTGCAATATCCGCCGGATCACTAACTGTCTCCGTAACCTTTATAAATACATAATGATAATCGTTATTGGCTGTACTATTGGGGTAAAGCAACGCCGTTGGGTTGCTGGTTTTCGTGTTACCAAAACCGGCAATCGTAAAGAATTGCATGGCCCGTTTGTTCTGTACATACGCATAATCATCCGACTCATACGTCACTTTCAATGTACCGCCAGATGGTAATTTGATCTCCGACAGGGTCCATGGCGCCGCGCTGTCAGCCGCTTTTGTGGTATCCCAGCTTTTTACACCGGTCTGCAGCGAATAGGGATAATCTGCATTCGTCAATACCTGTCCATTACCGGGATTGTTATCCGGGTTTTTATAATTGCCCCAACGGTCAACGGACTTTTGAGCAAAGTCTGGGTTGGCCGCATTATTATAGGTAAAGAGATAAGGATTGCGTTTACCCTTTTCGTTCCCATTATAACTGAACCAAACCTTCTTTAAGGTGAGTTTACCGGTATAGTTCAGCGAACCTGGGTTCTTTTTGCATAATTCATAGCTGTATTCAAAGTGTACTGATTTTATTGGACGGGCAGCTGACCCGTTCTTCATAAAATCGGCCTTTGTATACAGGTTGATCTTCTTTAACCGGTATAATTTCTGGTTAGTGCTGTCAATTCCGCCATCTTCCCCACCTACACCATAACCGTCTTTACGGATGGAATCAGTATCCAATACAAACGTTGCGATCATGGTTTTGCTTTCGACCGAATTCAAATACCATACTTCCCGTTCACCATAGACAAAACTTCCTTTTTTATCCCGACTATCCGTTTTTAATCCTTCATTATATGATGCTGTGTCTTTCTGGTAAGGCGCCCGCCATTTATATGGATTATCCAGGGTATATGCCTGGCTATAATTGAATTTCACGGCATCGCCATTGTCATCTTCAGTAATCCCATCACCAGTCAGATCAACATAATCATTGGACAAAATACCTGACAACAAAAAGGAATGGGAATAAGCTGGCATAATCTCTCTATTAAAATAGCCGTCTTTACCCTCATAATTGTCTTCAGATTTATTTGAACTGGTGTATTTAACAAGACCGGTTGCATTATCTCCATTACCGGTTGACATGGTTATTTCTACCTGTTTTTTATTATATACCGGAATGCCATATACGTACCGGCGGCCATCGGGGTTAAGCACCGTGATCTCCGAGAGGTGATGCGGGCGTCGTACTCCGCCAAACCGGTTGATATGTGTAAAACCGCCCTGGCAACTGGTTGACGGGAACATATTGACGGGATATGCTTTGATGTCAATATCAAGCCCTGCTACTGCAGCTTCCGTGGCTGTCAGGTACGATATCACCTGGGTTCGTTTATCCCTTTGTTTCCGAACAGTATTCAGATCGAAATTAACCTTACCAGTTGCACGGCCATTTTTAAACAACGACATATTGCGCGTGGCCGTCACTACCGAATTGTTTTGACTGCCTGCCAAATCAACCCGCATCAGTTGATCGCCGCCAATAGCCTGCTGATATAGTTTATCAACCGAAGTTTTTTCACCCGGGTTCTTAAAATATACATTCTCGTAAGTGGTATCAGCCGGCCTGAATGGAATTACATTTACCAGCAGGTTATCGCCCGTCCATGCATTGTTTTTTGTAACAGCACTAACCGTATTGTAATCTGCACCGACATGGACACTACTTCCCACGCCACCATCAAGGCCTATACTAAGGTTATTGCTTTTAGTTATCATTTTGTGATCAAACACATAGCCGATATCGCTTCGATATGGCCGGAACATACCACCGGTACCCTCCCCGCTTATTGACCAGGTATCATAAGTATAAACAGGTACCGCAATATGTGGTGAGCTTTCACTCCAGGCAACATCCTTTTCCCGGTTGTAATCCAACAGCACATTCTGGTCGCTACCGGCTTTTTCGTAGTACAGGTAGCCATACGCAGGCAGAGTTAGAGTTTTATCCTCCACCTTTTGTTCGGAGATGTAACCCTGGACATGTAAATTGGTAAAAAGACCCCAAAACGATCCGCCCGCTTTTCCCCGGTATGAAATTCCCCAGGAAGTATAAGGAAGTGAAATAGTAGGGGTGTAAGACGGCTTTGCAAATGAAATGCGGACACTAGACCCTATTCCACCTTTATAGATTTGGTTCTTGTCACTATACATCTGCCGCTTTATTTCCCCGGTGATCTGAAGGTTCTGTATGCCCGTACGTGAATTATAATTGGAACCAATCGTTATGCCCCCCTGCCACTTGGTTTCTTTAGAGCCAAGCTGAAACCCCATGGAAGGGCTTATATCTGTTCCAGTCTGAGTGTTGTTGGTAATTGATAATCCGCCGGAGAAAGGCCCTTTAGCGCCTTCACCGGCGTTAATACTAACATGCATGGCTTTTTCAATCCCCCAACCTTTGTACGTATTATGAAAGACCCCATATGTTCGGCTTAAGCCTATTGGAATGGGCCCACCGAATATTTCTACGCCTGCCCCAACACTCGCTCCAATGGTCCTGTTTGGCTTAATACTAACGGTTTTTTTCACTGTATCTTCGCCTCCCTGAAAATCATCCGGTAATCCCCGCATATTACGGGAGATCACCCCCGGGTTGATATTCCAGCCAAGCCCTACCCAGCTTGCCTCCTGGTCCATGGTAACGCCACTCTGGTAATGCAAATTCACCGGGTAACCACCTACATCCAGCAACGGGATGTTATAAGCGAAATCGCCCGTAAAAGGATCAACCAGGTTATTGGCATTCACCGATTGAAAACTTTGCATTTCCGGCTGCGTAGGACCCGTGGTAACGGTTCCTTGCACATGCTCAGGCCTGTTTATTTTTTCAACCTTCCTTTTCTTTGCTATTTTTTCCGGTGCTTTATTATTTCCATTATTACTATTGAAAGGTTCCCGGCCGGCAGTGGGTGTCTTCCAGGTAGTAGCCGCAGCAGCGTAAGCAGTTAGCCTTGCCGATAAAGGCCGGGCGTTGGCGCGGGTAACAACCGGCACTAATACCAATTGCAGATAAAATAAGGTCGTTAAAAACCAGGTAATAGTTCTGGGATTACGGGCTAATGTCTGTAACATTATTCTTTTATTTTCGACAGTGAGGTTATAGTATGAAATTATTGTTCGCTAGGTCTTCGGTATTCAAATTTTAAGAACCAATGCTCGTTGCGGTCATTGGTAACATCAAGCAAATACATGTGATGATCAGTTAACCCTTTATCACCCAGATCGAGGTTCATATAATTTGAACCGTATTTTACTGCCAGGTGAGAAGAATCCAGTTGTACAGGTTGATGAGCGGCTTTACTGATGTCGGTTATTTTAACCTGTACCGTGTTGCTGTTTACTTCATGCTGGTACAAAAAGCGTAGTACGTTACCTGAAATGACATAAGACGCATCCTGTTCCCGCCGCAAGTGGGCATAATAACCTTTATTAGGCGCACTAAAAGTATCGGTTGATAATTTTTGTATCCTGAAACTCCATATCTCGCTATTAGCAATGGGCGACAGGTTATTTTTAGCCGTAACCCGCCAGGCATATAATTTACTCGTATCGAGTTCAGGCATCGATAAAGGATACTGCAAACTGGTAAAGGAAATATTCGATTGCAACAACACCGGCACATTCTGCTGAATAGCATCCGCCCCGCTTTGCGTTGATTGCACTTCTACCAATACCCAATCGTATAAAAGATTACTAAACGAATTGTAAGGCGTTGGTGGCAACCAGGTAAAAAACGGGCGGCGGCTTAGCACACGGTCACTGTCACCCGGTTGTATTAATTGGGGCGGACTAATTGGCTCTACTTCTGCCGTCACACATTCTTCGGCGATCGGTTCCATAATATGGGTTGTATTCCTGGTTAATGTATAACAGATGTTATATACCCCAACTGGCAAAAAACCATTGGGATTGGCGTCCATGGTATAACCGGCGCCCACCGTATAGGCCACCGGGGCTACCGTATTTGCGGTAACCGGTTTGGCGCCGGCTGGTAACAAAAATGAAGGCGTAGTAGCAATTAGCACCGTTTGCCCGGTCCCCGCATCTGTCATTGTCATTTGCAACTGTGCCGTTATGGACGCGCCCGTTGTATTTATCAACGACATATTCCATAATTGCGGTTTAATAGTTAACCCCAATGGCGGTAACTGCAATGTAATAACTACCTGTGCCTGCAGGCACCACCCCATCATTAACCCTGCAATCAGTAAAAGCTTTTTCTTCATACTATTTGAAATTAAATGTCTTTATATATTGAACGGTCCCCATTTCATTCCGAACCAAACCATGTCTGTTACCAGGCAAATACCCATGCTCGTAAGAGACAAATAACATATCCTGTTTCCATATGCGG
>DASUVL010000713.1:0-5593 GCA_036379015.1 Niastella sp. | reverse complement strand
CAGAATCTTTAGGCACCTGGTTCTTGTTGTTGGTGGCTTCCTTCAACACCTTTTGTTCTTCCATGGCCTCTTTAGATTCGGTTGGAATATTTTGTGTATCGGGTTTGCCAAGATAGGCATCGGCGCCGCCGTTGCCCACATCTTCGCCTTCAGCGCCTGGAGGTGGCGTATGATCAATTATGTTATAGTAATCGTAGTACTGCTGATTCCGCATGTTCTCGGGCTGCACGAATTTAGCCTGTTTATCAAGGCCCAGGGTTTTATCGGCGAAAGCTTTGGCGAAGAAATATTCCCATATAGGTCTGGCAGCGGCACCACCGTAACCAAGACCGCTTTCAAGGCGGATAAACCGGTCGTCGCAACCGATCCAAACACCACCCAATAACTGGGGTGTATAACCAAAGAACCACGCATCGGAATTATCGTTGGTAGTACCTGTTTTACCGCCCATTTCGGCAACGCCCAAGCGGCCGCGTAATCCGGCTGCAGTACCAAAATCAACAGGTCCCTGCATCATGCGGGCCATAGTATAGGCGGAAGCCTGACTGATCACTTCTTTGCGTTCTGTATCAAATCGGGCAAGCACATTACCGTTCTTGTCTTCAATACGGGTAATGTATACCGGTTTAATACTAAAGCCACCGGTAGGGAACATGCTGTAACCCCACATCATTTCATACAACGATAGTTCGCAGCTACCCAAACTGATAGAAGGGTAGGGCTGTACCTTGGTTGGAATATTGATCTGGTGCAAAAACTCTGCAAACCGTTTGGGTGTGGTTTGCTTTATAATATAAGCAGCTACTTCGTTAATAGAATATGCCAAACCGGTAGCCATAGTGCGTACTCCTGATACTTTGGGATTAGGCTTTGCGGGCACATAACCAGAACCGGGAAAATATTGCTGGGTAGCTTCGCACATGGTTTCGGGCGTAAAGCCATATTCTTCTATGGCCAACGCATATAAAAATGGTTTTATAGACGAACCTACCTGCCGTTTTGTTTTCAGGTTGGCGTGATCGTATTTGTAGTTCTTGAAGTCGATACCGCCTACCCAGGCTTTTACCTGTCCGCTCATAGGATCGGTAACCATAAATGCCGTCTGCAACATTTCGCGATGGTATTTAATGGAATCGAGCGGCGACATAATGGTATCCCGCTCCCGTTTGTTGTTCCACGCAAATATTTTCATGCGTACTTTCTGCCTGAATGATTTTTTGATCTCATCATCGCTTAATCCTTCTGCCTTCAGGTTACGCCAGCGGTCGGAGTTGCGCATATTGCTTTCCAGTACATTCTCATGTCCTTTCCAAACAGCGTCGTTCCGTAAGCTTCTCTGGCTGGCAAGTACCCGTTGCAGCACGGGCAGGTGTTTGGCTACTGCTTCTTCGGCATACAATTGCATCCGGGGATTGATAGAGGTATACACGTGCAAACCATCTTCATAGATGTCGTAATTATCGCCATCCTGTTTTTTATGCTCACTGCACCATTTTTTCAGGTCATCTCTGATCACATCCAGGAAGTAGGGTGCAATACCATTATTCTCGTTGAGCTTTTTATAATTAAGCCGGATAGGTTGTTTTTTAAGATCGGTAGTCTCGCCTTCGGAGAGGTAACTATTACGCGACATTTGGTCGAGTACCGTATTCCTGCGTTCAAAAGAAGCTTTGTAATTGGTGCGTGGGTTATAAGTTCCGGTTGCTTTTAACATGCCAATGAGCACGGCTGCTTCGTCTACATTCAAACGATCGGGTTCTTTTGAAAAGAAGGTGCGGGCTGCATTGCGAATGCCGTATACGTTATCACTAAACGAAACCGTATTGAGGTACAGGGCCAGGATCTCCTGTTTGGTGAAATTCCTTTCCAGTTTTACGGCAATGATGTTTTCTTTTAACTTCTGTATCAAACGCGTGATCTTGTTCTCTGCCCTTTCATCAAACATATTCAGTGCCAGCTGCTGGGTAATGGTACTGCCTCCCCCTTCTTTACCCATAAAGAAAATAGCCCTCGCCAGCGACCGGCCATCAATACCAGAGTGGTCGTAAAAACGTTCGTCTTCGGTAGCTACAAGCGCATCTACCACATGTTTTGAAATGTCTTTATACTGAACAAAGCTGCGGTTACCTTTTTCTTTATAATATTTCCCCAGCATGGTGCCGTCATCACCATATACCTCGGTAGCCAGGGTAATGGAGGGGTTCTCCAACTGAGCTAAAGAAGGCATTTTTCCGAATAAGCCAAAGCTTATCAGGGTGAATAGCAATACAACCGCCAGGAATCCGATAAGAAATACTTTCCAGAATATTTTAACAGCGCGCGTCATAGTTGGGAGTTTTGTAAACCAGAATTGGGCAATCCGGATATTACGATTTGCAAAAATCATGCTTTAAGGCGGATAAAACTACGGACGGCTACGAAAGTATTCTTAATAATTTTCTCTTGCCAGCTTTTTAGATGATCTGGCCGATCTGCTGGTTTAGACTTGGCTATTGAACGATTTATCGGCGCATTTGAGAGAAATTGTAACGTATTGAAAATGAGAATAAAGAATATTGTACTTTATTATGTTTTACTGCCTTCGGCCGCCGAAGCCTTGGCGAAGGAGGCATTTGTGCCTTTTTAATTAAAACCTGATTAGAATTTACCCGGATATTTATCTGACAGAAATTTTTTGAATGCGTTAACATCCCTGGTGTTCATCAACACTTGCAGATTGTTATCGGTAATAATGGCAAAGGAGTATTTAGCGGCAGGTAGCCAGGGCACGATCTCGGTGGTAGCCAGCTTGCGGGTTTTATCAATGTATGCGATCGCATCGTTGGCATTGGGGAATGTGCCGATCAATACCAGCTTATAATCATCGCTTACGTTCTGGTTATTAACGGTAAATCCTTTAGCCGAATATTGCTCCCGGTTGTAGCGGTTAAATGCATTGCGTGCTTCATTCACGTAAACCGGATCTACTTTATCGAGCACAATGGCCACATAATGCGGTGATTCTGCATTATGGGTCAATACGAGCGGTTTTGGTGCATCAACCTTCGCCTTCACCGTATCTTTTTTAACCACCGGAGGCGGCGGCAATTGAGGTACAGGTTGTTTTGCAGGCGGTGTAACCGGCTTGTCGGTTTTGGCGACATCAGACTGTTGTGTTTTTGGCACAACGGCAGTCGGTTGCTGCGTTTTAGGCACATTGGCCGGTGGCGGGTCGGTCTTTGCAACGGGTTGTTGTTGCGGATCAGTTTTAACAACAGGCGGTTGTGTTACGGCCGGTTGTTGTGCAACAACAGGTTGTTGCGATACCGGTGGCGGCGTTATTATAGCAGTTGGTTCGGCCATGCTGTCCTCAGCCGGACGTTCAATTTGTAAGTTCGTGAGGTAATCCTCAATTTGTTTACGTCGGCTTAAAACGTCAATCAATGCACGCGCTTTGTTGGCCATGGGTGAATTCGGGAACAGGCGAATGATATCCTGCAATGATTTTTTGGCCGAATCATCCGTCCGTTGCTTGATGTAATAAACAGATTGAATGTACAGCAACTGGGGTGTCCAGTAATTTTTGTTGTACATACTATCAGCTATTTTCTTTTGCGCCTGCGCTTCTTCAAAATTGCCTTCAATATATAAGTTGTAAATATTGTCGTAACGACGGGTCATTTCCAATTTCGCTGTACTGTCAGCCGATACACCATTGGGATTTGACACGATCTTTTCAAAGTTGGTACCCGGGTATTTTTGTTTCAGCTCATCCTGCGCAGCCTTTGCTTTTGCCACTTCACCGGTTTTGGTATAGCAATAAGCCAGCAGGAACAAGGCTTCCGGCCGGTGTTTAGTATCGGGGAAACGGATCAGGAATGCTTCGAGGGTGTTGATGGTTGAGGTATAATCTTCTAATCCTTCCAGGTAGGCTTTTCCTAAATTGAACTGTGCGAGCTCAATAGAATCGTTTGATGTAGTGATTTGTGCCGGTGTTAACGGAACCGGTTTTAATAATTCATCATATGTGAGCGGACCGCCAGGTGCACCACTTCCGGTTTTTGTACCATCATCTGCGTTGGCTGCCACAACCGGACCCGATTGTTTAATAGCGGCCATCCGCTGCCAGTTATCTACATTCGGGCGATTGCCCCAACGACCTTTAAATTCTGTATAGCCTTTTGATTTCAGGGCGGCATTATAAAAATACCAGTCACCTTTGGTGTTCGTACCAAATAAATCAGCGGGACCACTATCATTATTAAACGACAATGGGCCACCGGAAACTTCGCCGGAAGCATCTTCCTTCAACCCCTGTTGTTTACGCAGTTGTTTTACCAGTTTTTTAATATAGACTTCCCGTTCGGCTTCAGGCATAGCGGCAACACGTTGCAAACTATCTTCCCGGTTGATGGTGTTTTGATAGGCAACGATCTTAGCGAGCGCCGCCTTTAATTTATTCAGGGTTGCCAGGTCTGCCACCTCAGGATTGAGGGTAGTAATGCTATCGTAATACCGTTTTGCTTCGGAATAATTCTTTTCTTTGAACGACAGATCGCCCAGCAATAAAAATGCTTTGGAACGTACTGAAGGATCTTCACCCGGGGTGGCAGTAGCCCTCAGTAACAGCGCCATGGCGCCGGGCACATTGTTCCGTTCCAGCTCCATTTCGGCGGCGGCGTAATAAATAATATCACGGTAGGCCAGGTAGCGGTCTTTCCGTGCCATTTTCACCAGTTCCTTTATATTCTCCTGAATCACTTTATCATCTCCTTTATGCTGGCGTATAGCATTCAGGCGGGCGTATACTTCCAGTACCGGGTTAAGGGTATGGCTAACCGTTTTTTCAAAAAAGGCAGCTGCATCTTCTGATTTTCCGGCTCTTTCGTATAATTGACCGATCAGGTATTGCCAGCGGGCTTTTTCTTCGCGGCCTTCTGCATTATCCAAGGCCAGTTCAAGGTAAACAGCGGCACTGTCGTACAACTGCTGTTTATAGAACCACCAGGCCTGCATTTCGTGCAGATCGGTTTTTAACCGGTCAGGAAACAGCGGATCGTGTTTTAAGGTTTCAATTAAACCGGCCGCTTCGGGCAATTCATCATTTGCCAGGTAAGTCCTGATCTGCCAAATGAATGATTCATTGCGGCTGGGTGGCCGTGACCAGGCCTTTTTGAGCAGGCTGCTGTTTTCTTTGGTAGAAATAGAGAAAACACTGCCCCCTTCATCGGCATTGGCATTGGAGCCTATCGGTTTATCGTAGCCGTCCTTTTCTTTAGGCGCAAAGGCATAATTGATATATTGAAAACTGTAATAGGCCGAGTCGAGCACATTCTTAAAATAATAAGCTTCGCCCATCAGCATATACATATTATCGACCCAACTGTTTCTCAGGTCGTGGACCAAAATGCCTGCATTAGCTTTATAAATAACCGAATCGAGCTCTGTTTTGTCTTTTGCAGTTGTCTCCAGGCTGTAATTATAAAAAGAAAGCAGGCGGGTGTAATCGTCTTTATGCTGTGACTTGGCCCTGGCCAGTACATCGGCCAGCTTTTTATAAGCGTTAAAATGATAGTTGAATTTGGTAGTACCGTTTGAGGTGAAGCGGCGAACC
>DASUVL010000712.1:0-4781 GCA_036379015.1 Niastella sp. | reverse complement strand
TGAAGATAGTGCGATTCGATACGTTGCACAATGTGCTTACCTTTAAGGATAATACCTTATCCATTCCCGCCATGAATATCAATTCATCCCTGGGCTTTCTGGAATTCTCCGGCACCCAGTCGCTCGATATGAAAATGTCGTACTATGTGCGTATTCCCCTGAAGATGGTTACCCAGGTAGGCTTCCGTATGTTGTTTGGCAAGAAAAAGGAAGAAGTGGATCCTGACCAGGTAGACGCGATAGAATTCAGGGACAAGGATAAGAAAGTTCGTTTTATGAACCTTATGATCACAGGTACCCCCGGCGATTATAAAGTTCATATGGGCAAACCGAAAAAGACGTAGGAGGGGAGAATAAAACAAAAAAATCATTGATATAAAAAGGGGCATTATGTCCCTTTTTATTTGTGAAATACCCATCCTGGTTGATTTTAATTATTATCATGCTTTACTGGGCTATTTATATGCAAACCTGGACATGGATAAAGCCCAGGTTCATTACAGTAAAGCCATTGCCCTAACAAACTCCGTCACCGAGAAGAAAACGCTCGAGAAAGCAATGGCAGATCTTTCAAAAGCCTGAAGTAAGATAATAACGAAAAAGGGCTCAATAAAAAAACCCCATACATATGGGGTTCTGGGTTTAATTAATTTACACAAACAGGAAGACTGGTACCTTCTCACAGGATTGGATTGGATCATCTCATAGGTTTGGATATCATCTCATAAGATATCGGAAAAAACGGGGCCACTTTTAGGAATTAGTGGGAATCTCCAGAGCTTATCAAATATAACAAGTATTTAAATTAAAGTAAAGTGTTTTATAAAGAATGTTTTAAATACAACATCCTTCTCTAAACATTTTCACTTTAAGTGTTTTTGTTACAATTGATTAAGTGGTATACTCAGAAAAAGCGACCTGAATCAAGAAATTCCCAGGTACTATTTAGCCTCGATGTAACTGCATTTATTGTTGAAATAACAGTTCATTATCAAGGCAAAAACGATTCCGTTGAAAACAACGGAGGCTAAACTTTAATTGCCCGCACCACATTTACCTGTTCCATAAAATGTTCATCGTGCGACATCACGATCAATGTTCCCTGGTATTCATTAATCGCAGCTGTGAGCATTTCTATATTCTGAATATCCAGGTTATTGGTAGGCTCATCTAAAACGATCATCTCAGGCGATTGATGGCTTCATCATAACCGCACAGAAGCAAACACCAGCATTCATTTTTTAATATGTTATCCCTGGAAAATAAATTTCTTCCGAATAGTCCTAATCAATTGTTCATGCTTCTTATATAAAACCACCCGAAAGAAACTACATGAAAAGAATTATCACAGTATGGATACTACTAAGCTGTGGCTTTTTGCAAACAAAATGCCTGCAAGCGCAGGACGTAAACAGGATCATCATTGATATTGATTTAAAAAACGCATTACTTACAGAGGCCTTTACTAAAATAGAAAAACTTACTACACTCAAGTTTAATTATAGAACAGCAGATGTTGCTGAGGTAAAAAATATCTCGTATCAACAGCGCCAGGTTTCTGTTAAGAAAGTATTGACCGATCTGTTATCCAATACCCCGTTACAGTTTGAACAGGTACAACAATACATCCTGATCAAAAAAAGACCACCGCAACAACCAGCCGGTAAAAAAGGAAAGGTATCGGTTACGGGTATGGTAAAAGAAGCCATCACGGGAGAACCGTTGCCATATGTAAATATTGCCATACTAGACCTGCCTGGCGGGTTTGTTACCAATGCGGCAAATGGAGATAAGTTATCAACAATTAAAATAAAAAGAACATGAAAAGAACAGCAATCGTACTTACAGTAATCGTACTTATGGAGTTTCTAAACAGTTGTAAAAAAAACAGTGAACCCCAACATTCACCTCGTGCAATAGTGGAAGGCTATGTATCACCCGGCAAAGGGGTTTCCGTAAAGATCACGAAGGAGATTACCGCCGGCGCCACAGACACCCCGACACCCCTGGAAGATCTGGATGTGACGATCGATAAAAACCGGGCCCCTTTCAAGCTGTCTTATATGGGAAAAGGAATATATGCCAATCCCGACATGGTTATCATGGAAGGCGATACCTGCAGATTACATTTTGGCTACAACGGAGAAGAGGTAACCGGTTATACGATTGTACCCACCCGGCCAACCGGTTTTACCTGTTCATCGCAAACAGTTAAATACAAGCCGGGACAAAAAATGGTAACACCTGAACTGCTGGAATTAAAATGGGATAACCCTAAGGCAGAATTTCACACGGTGATCATAAAGCACGTAGAACCAGGTACCCCTCAGGTTCTTACAAATAATCAAACGAAAGCGCCTCATAATATATATACAGCTCCTTGGCTCGATAATAAAGTGTCGATTCCCACATATGATAACTTTTTCTGGCTTGGGAAACACGAGGTGATCCTGTACAAAGTTTTACCTGAGTATGTGGTATTATTCAGGGAACCCAACAACAGTTCTCAAAATATTGCTTCAGCACCAACAAATATTTCACTGGGGTATGGAATTTTCACTGGTGTAAGCACGTCAGATACATTAATGCTAACCGTTTCATATTTTTGATGGAAAATCTGATTTGTTTGGCTACTGATAACAAAAAGTCCATCACACATAATGAAAAAATGCTGTTTTGCCGGGTGGCAGAAGGTGACGAGCAAGCTTTTGGGAAGTTGTTCAATTTATTTCTACCTAAGCTGTATCCATTTATAGTAAAATTCACCAGGTCACAAATAGCTGCACAGGAGATCATCCAGGAAACTTTTATCAGGGTTTGGTTAAACCGCGACAAATTAGATGAAATAGAAAATCCGGGCGGGTGGTTATATAAAGTGGCTTCCAATGAATGTTACAGTTATGCACGAAAAAAAGCATTGAACAATAAATTTTCAAACGACATTACCACAGCCACAGAACCAGTGATGGTAGCGCATGAGGAAATGGACCTGAAAGAATTGAACAAGCTTATTCAGGAAGCGGTCAATAAATTACCGGCGCAACGCAAAAAGATATTCCATATGAGCCGTAATCAGGGGAAAACCATACCCGAGATCGCTTCGGAATTACAGCTGTCGCCCAATACGGTAAAAAATGCCCTTGTTACATCATTGCGATTTATAAGGGAATACCTGCCCGGATTTTAAAAAGATCAAACATGGAAAAGAAACGATTAAAATACTTGCTGGAACAGCACCTGGCGGCCAACATAACGAAACAGGAACAACTGGAACTGGATGAACTGTTGAAAGCAGATTCCAACCAGGATGCATTTACAACCGTGATGGCTGAATTGATGCAAAAAGAAACACCTGTTACCCCGGCACAGCGGCAACCATGGCAAAAAATGGTGCAGGCTATTGTTGATACCGATAAAACGCCTGTACAGGAAACCACCACCACATCCCGGATAGGATGGATGTACCGTTGGTATGCCGCAGCCGCCATATTGCTTTTAATAGGTTTAGGTGCATATTATTTCATGGACCGTAAACCGTCTGCATCGCCGGAAATAACAAAAGTTGTGTACAGTAATGTAATTTCCACAGCAGCCGGGGAACAAAAAGAGCTGATCCTGCCCGATGGCAGCCATATATGGTTGAATGGCGCCTCAACACTCCGTTACCCCGATTCATTTTCCGACAACATGCGATCGGTAGAACTGTTAGGTGAAGCCTGGTTCGATGTACAGCATGCTGATAAGATCCCATTCGTTATATCCACTGGTGAAATATCAACCCAGGTTATGGGAACAGCTTTTGACATCAATGCTTATCCTGAACAAAAAACCATGACCGTTTCCGTGCAACGGGGTAAGGTAAGAGTATCGCGGGGCAACCAGGTATTCGCCAACCTGGAAAAAGGCCGGCAGGTAAGGATAACCGGCACTAATGCTGAATTAAGAGATATCGATACCGCCAACGTTGCCGCCTGGAAACAGGGCAACCTGTATTATAAAGATGAAAAGCTGGCTGATATCATTGCCGATCTGCAACGGGTTTTTAAAGATTCCATTCAACTAAAAAATAATTCACTGAAGGAAGTAGTCACTACAGCCGCCTTTAATAAAAATATCGGTCTGCCAAATGCACTTGACATACTTTGCCGTATAACAGATGGCAGATTGTCAAAAAAGAATGGCATTTACATAATAGAGTAGGAGTGGGCAGGAAATTCCACCGCAGTATTTGCATAATGATATGTCGTATCTTTGCAACATGCAATTGTATATAAAAAATATGGTGTGTGACCGTTGCATCCTGGTCATAAAAGAGCAGTTGGAAAAAGCAGGCATAGCTTACAACAGCGTTCATTTAGGAGAAGTAGTGCTTAGCCAGGAACCCGACCATGAACAACTGGCTATTTTGAACAAAAATCTCACCGCCATAGGCTTTGAGTTGCTCGATGACAAAAAAGACAAGCTGGTTGAAAAAATAAAGAATATCATTATCTCCCTTATTCACAGGAACGAAGACAGCCGTAATAAAAAAATGTCAGCCATCCTCGAAGAAAAATTGCAGTTGGATTATCATTATTTATCCAACCTGTTTTCTTCCATGGAGGGCATCACCATTGAAAAATATACCATCCGGCAGCGTATTGAAAAGGTAAAAGAACTGCTTACATATGACGAATTAAGCCTGAGCGAAATTGCCGAACAAATGGACTATAGCAGTGTTCAACACCTTTCCCAGCAGTTTAAAAAAGAGACCGGTTTAACACCTACCAAATTCCGCGAAT
>DASUVL010000711.1:0-3670 GCA_036379015.1 Niastella sp. | reverse complement strand
AACAGTTTTAACTGGAATATTGAGAACACAGTAACGTATACCAATAGCTTCAATAAGCATAATGTCACCGTTTTATTGGGACAGGGTGCTTATGTGGAGAATATTGGCGGCAGTTCCAGTGTAACGCTGTTCAATTTGCCTATTAGTAGTTACAAAGACGCCTCTTTTAATTTTGACATACCGCAGGCAAACAGAAACTCTACATCTTCTGACCTCACCAAACACATCTTGTCATCCTTGTTTACCCGGGTGAACTATAACTATGATGAAAAATACCTGTTTACTGGTATACTCAGGAGAGATGGTTCCTCAAGGTTTTCATTAAAAAATAAATATGGGGTCTTCCCTTCTTTCTCAGTAGGTTGGAATGTTTCGAATGAAGAATTCTGGCCAGTCAACAATGTTCTTGACAGACTGAAGATCAGAGGTGGTTATGGTGTGGTAGGTAATGATGCTATCAGGAACTTTGGTTACCTGGCTGTTGTAAATGGTGGTTTTAATTATACCATCGGAACATCAGATAATATTACCACCGGATATGCACCACAATCACTCGACAATCCCGATCTGCGTTGGGAAGAAACCTCCCAAACCAATATCGGTTTTGAAGCCCAATTGATCAAAACACTGACGCTGAATGTTGACTACTTCATCAAAAAGACCACCGGTATCTTACGTCCTGTTACGATACCTGGCTATGTAGGCGTATCTACTGCACCTGTAGCTAACATTGCTGATATGGAAAACAGTGGATTGGATATTGAAATAGGCTATCGTAAAAGTTTTGGCGAAGTGAGCTTTGGAGCGAATGCGAACTTTTCTTACCTGAAAAATAAAGTTACTTATGTGTCTGCTGATGCAGACTTTATTCCGGGTGAGGCCAGTTTCCAAACCATGGGTACCGTAACCCGCATACAAAAGGGTCAGTCTTACAACACATTCTTTGGTTTTCAAACAGATGGAATTTTCCAAAACCAGGCCGAGATCGATGCCCATAAAAATAAGGACGGGCAGTTAATTCAGCCCAATGCGAAACCAGGAGATTTTAGATGGAAAGATGTAAACGGTGATGGCAGGTTCACTGGCGATGATCTCGATAAAACTTCCCTTGGCAACAGCATTCCCAAATATACATTTGGATTAACGCTCAACGCCGGGTACAAAGACTTCGATATAATGGTGTTTATGCAGGGTGCCGCAGGTAGCAAAATATTCCAGGGACTTCGCCGGCTTGATATTGGCAATGCCAATTATCAAACAAAAGTATTGGGCCGTTGGACAGGCGAAGGCACCTCTAACGACTTCCCACGTTTATCAAGCAATGATCCCAATGGTAACTTTTCAAGAATGTCGGATTTCTATCTTGAAAAAGGTGATTACGCCCGCTTTAAGCTGGTACAGGTTGGCTATACTTTACCTGAAAGACTAACTACCAGGATCAAGGCCAACAGATTGCGTGTATACCTGACTGCCGAAAACCTGTTCACCATCACAGGATATACTGGCTATGATCCGGAGATTGGTGGTCTTGTATTTGGCGTTGATAAAGGCGTTTATCCGCAAGCCCGTTCATTTATTGGCGGTGTTCAATTGACATTCTAAATTAATCACCCAACTAATTACAGTTATGCGACTCATAAAAATAAACTACTTACTTATAGCAGTAATTATTATCAATACGCTGGTAGGTTGTAAAAAAAGCTTTGTTGATCTAACTCCGCAGGGACAGTTTCTTTCTGAATTTTATTATAAAGACCAGGACCAGGCTTATTGGGCATTGGTTGCGACGTACGATGTGTTGAGAAAAAATTCAGGCGGGTTTGATAATATGCTTCTTCTGATGAACTCAGGTTCTGATGATCATGTGGCCGGTGGTGGTGGCCCAACGGATGGCACTCAGGTGCAATCTTTTTCCAATTACACTATGACTGCCAATTTAATGGCCGCCACTTTTTGGAACGACCCTTACCAGGGAATTTTAAGGGCCAATACACTGTTGTTGAAACTTCCCGATGTACCAATGGATGATAAAGTGAGAATAAGATTTGCGGCAGAAGCAAAAGCATTGCGGGCCTTTTATTATTTCAACCTGGTGCGTATGTTTAAAAACATTCCGTTGATACTGGAACCGTTAAGTATCAAAACCCTCTACGAGCCGTCACAGGCAAAACCTGAAGAGATCTATGCGCAGATAGAAAAGGACCTTACCGAAGCGATCGCCGATCTGCCCGCAACCATTGCTGCTGCCACTGAAGCTGGCCGTTTCACTAAAGGTGCTGCCAAGGCGCTGCTGGGAAAAGTATACCTGTATGAGAAAAAGAATACGCTGGCTGCCCAGCAACTGGCCGAAGTGAATGGTCCCACACCCGGTGCTGCCAGCTCATTCGGTTATAAGTTACTCGAGAAGTTCAGTGACTTGTGGGTGCCTGCGAATAAGTTTAACAGTGAATCAATTCTGGAAGAAACGCATAGTGCTGGTGGTAACTCTATCTGGGACTTCTGGGGCAGTGGACGCGATGAAGGTAATACAGTGAATGTGCAGGTTGGTCCCAGAAGTTATGAAAGAAAAGACACTTCAGCGCCAGACCTCCCATCAGGCTGGAGCTTCATGGTATTCACCCAGAACTTTTATGATTTCATAAAAAATGATCCACGTAAGGATGCCACTTTAATTGATCTGAATGCCCTGCAAACAGCTGGTAAGATAAAATACATTGCCGGTCACATGAATACCGGATATTTTCTGAATAAATTCCTGCCCCGTAAAGACGATGTGTCGAAAGGCGGTGGCAATGCTGAGCTAAACTTTCGCCAAAACACCTACCTCATCCGCCTGGCCGATACCTATTTAATGGAAGCTGAAGCATTGGGCGGCACCGGCCCCAGAGCGGAGGCATTGTTGAATGCGGTAAGAGCGCGTGTTGGTTTACCTGCCGTGGCTGTTTCTATGGCCGCTATCAAAAACGAACGCCGGGCCGAACTGGCCGGTGAAGGACATCGCTGGTTCGACCTGGTAAGATGGGGCGATGCGCCTGCGGTTTTGGGAAGCAGGGGTTTTGTACAGGGAAAGCATGAAATTTTTCCGATTCCATTCAGGGAAACACAGGGGACGAAGATCGTGCAGAATCCGCTTTACAACTAGTTTGTAGTTTATGTAAGACCTGTAAGGTGAACAGCGGTGATCGTGAAATGAAGTTGGTAAAGTTCACCTGACAGGTCCTTACACACATCACACGACCTGTCAGGTGCCTTAGATCAAGCCAATAATTTGAACCACTATGCGGCACCTTACAGGTCTCTTTCCAAACTTATCTCATGAAGTCCGTAAAAAGAAATTACCCATACAATATGTTCAACAGTATTGGTTTTTTGTTGTTTTGGATAATGCTGAGCGGCAGCTGTAAAAGGAATAATGTTACCGACAATCCGCTACCCCCACCGGACCCACCGGTGGCTACCGATGTACTTTTTTATTTAACCCAGGGCGATCAGCATGTACTGTTTAATAAACAAAACGTAAGCCTGTTATTTACCGGTACTGGTAATGCAAGCACTACCATTGAAGTAGATACCACGCAAACATTTCAATCGATCGATGGCTTTGGATATACGCTTACCGGGGGAAGCGCCACGCTGTTGAATGCACTGCCAGCGACAACCCTCGACCCTT
>DASUVL010000710.1:0-9918 GCA_036379015.1 Niastella sp. | reverse complement strand
CAGCCGCCCATGGAGGCATGAGAAACTACAAAGTATTTACCATAAAAAGGAATAGCGACGATATTGCCGCTGGAGGGCTTTTCATTCAAGCCCACAACGGTTGATTGAAAATTAGTGCCATCGCCTGCAAGGCCCCCTGTAACAGGCACCCGATTACTCACCAGTTCGTTTATGCCACGCACTAACTCACTGCCATTTACGTTGCTGCCATCTGAAATAATCAGAATGTAGGAAAGGTTTACAAAATTGATCATCCGTATCAATGACTTGCCAGCTTCGTAGCTGTTTTCGTAATCACGAATATTAACAGCAACTGGCTGGATAGATGTTTTTTCCAATTCTATAGCCGCCACAGAAACCGAATTATCGTTTACGCGATTGTTTATAATTTCACCGGCGGTAGAACATAAGACTATATGCGCTTCGGGAAACTTCGATTTAAGTTCTTCGTAAACCGGTTGAGTACTTATTATATCTTTTCCGCCAAAGCCCAATACCAGCTGGGTTTTTGTGAGGTCGGCCATGGCGGTTTCATTTTGCATTTCTAATTTATTGTTGTTGTATGTAAGCAGTGTAGTCTGCATATGGAAAGCGTTTAAAGGTTAATATTTCATTCGATACAATTGGTTACTTGATTAGTATTGACGCAGGCAATTAGAAAGTTGCCCAACTTAATGAACGAAAGTTGAAACTTTTTATTCACATACAAAAGCCGGGGGTATGGGTTAACCCTTATAAAATTTAGCCTAAATATTTAAAACAGCAACTTTGTTGTTCTACTAAGTTATCCTGAAATGCTCTTTTGGGAAAAGATATGTATACTAACCGTGAGTTTATTGACAAAAGTCAATAGGAATACGGGTTTGAGTTATATGAACACCACTAAGTAATGACCGGAGTAAGTACGTGCCAGACGGTATTAAGAAGGAGAATTTTGCATGAAGGTTACCAGTTTATTTTTATGCTTCATGGCAGCATTGTAACCTATTTCATAGATCAGATCAGCTTTATTAACATCGAACATCCCGAATTCGTGCAGGTCGGGTTCAATGAACAGGTCAAGCTTTTCTACCTTACTGTAAACAACAGATGCAATGGCCATGTGAAAGCATTTTTCTATCATGTTCATTTTACCGATGCGTTTACCATTGCCCAGGCCTTTGGGAATAAAATTCACATTACAGCCGATAAGCAAGTCGCATTTATTTTCAAGTGGTTCAACCGGGAAGTTGTTGAGCAGGCCACCGTCGACCAGGATGTGATCGTCTATTTTAACAGGTTCAAAGATCGCCGGCACTGAAGCGGAAGCAATAACTGTATCAATAAGGTTGCCTTTTGAAAAAGTGATGGCCTCGTTACTGGCAAAATCTGTGGCTGTTATAAACAGCTTTTTATTCAGGCTTTCAAATGAATTATCGGGTATATAGGTTTTTAAGACTTTGCGAAGCACTTTCATAGAAAAAAGGCCGTCTTTATTTAATAAAAAGCTCGACCAGCCGAAGTAGGAATTCTTTTTAAGGATATTCCGGATCGTTTCGGGAGAATGGCCAGCAGCATACAATGCACCCACGATGGCGCCGGCGCTTACGCCGGATATGGCGGATGGTTTAATGTTCAATTCTTCCAGAGCCTGTAATAGACCCAAATGAGCAAACCCACGAACTCCGCCACCGCTTAGAACAACGCCTGTTTTTAGCATTAACCATTTATTTTATTGTAACTGGGGGCAAAGTATAAGCTTTTATCAGTAATTGCAAGAGCTGGCGGTGGATTATTGTTTGAATGTTACAGGTAAAATAAAAAACCGGCAGCCACCAGGCCGCCGGTATAGGTTACAAAATAAATGTTTACTGTACAATGCGCAGAACGGGATCCCAGTAGATGGATTCTCCGTACCGGTCAATGACTATGACCCGGAGCCAGACCCTGGATGCTGATTGAAGGCCGGTGAAAGTGTGATCTGGTTTAAGCGTTGTTTCGCTTATCCACACACTTTGTGGCGTCAAAGGATCAGCAGTATACTGGTGTACGTAAGCCCTTGCTCTGGTTAACCTGTTTACGCGGGTAGTAACCTGGCCGGGCATACCCAGTTCAACCCGAAGTTTAGGTGGCGCCTTTTGCGGTTTACCTGTATCGCCATTGATATCAAATCCACTTCCTAGTAACATGGCTTTGTCACCTTTGCTGATTTGGGCTATGTAATAAGCCAGTTCTGTCAGCATTTGCCTCAGTATGGCTTGTTTACCGTCTTTGATAGCTACCTTTTCCCGATCAAGTCCGCCGGCATTTGACAAAGCGGTTGAAAACTCGTCCAACGCTTTTTCAATATCTGCCAGGGCAGGTGCAGGATTCGGAAATTGGGCATTACCTTTCAGACTGTCCAGTATGCGACGGGTTATTTTAATCAGGTCGCCTGCACGACAGTAATTGAATGTCGATAGTATCCTGTTTATTCTTATCTTTTTCATAATACTTTTTTTTAATGGTGAAAAATTGATTTTTTAATCGCGCTACTAATACAGCACCTTACCCAGTTCATTGGCCAATAAAAGCGGGTACAGATGGCATGGAATGGTTTGCGACACCTGCCTTGCTGCAGGATCCTTAATACTAAAACCTTTAATGATAGTACACAGAAAGAGCGGAACGCATCCATTCAATTTTCACGGGGCGGAAACTTGCCTACCGGTAGGCAAGTACAAATGAAGGCATTGCATTACCTGTCCCGCTGCGCCTTCGCGAAGCTTCGGCGAAGCAAGGCTGCAGCGGGATTGAATCCATAGTATTTATTACAAGTGGGAGTCGCATGGCGTCCACCGCATCCTGGTTTCCGGTTTGCTGCGCCTTCGCGAAGCTTCAGCGAAGCGAGGCCGGTCAGCAGTTACAATGGTTACCGATTGCAATCTGCTAGTTGATTTGTGAAGCGGGAACGGTAACGAACGTTGTCAATTGTAAGTACACATCTGTTCGGTTATACATCATTGTTCATTTGTTCGATACAAAGATAATAGTGAAAAAAGGCGAAATCCAAATTTCGGGCCTACAAAGCCCTTTTTTTCGTTTTTTCTAACTTCTTTAGTTTTTTGAGGCCTGCAAAAACGCTATTGTTGCTTGATCCTGGTCAAGTGAAAATAGGTTTTGAGTAAGAGAGCCCGGAGTTTGAATGGTATGGTAAAGTTTTTCGCGTATGGTTTGCAGCTGTAAGTGATTTTTTGATAAGCAATTTTATTTTATTAATGCTATCTGGCCGATTGAGGGCTTAGTTAAAAGAATAAAGGGCTTTATTTAAAAAATTAAATAGCCAGAAAAAAAATTAAACGATAGCAAAATTATTTTTTGATGCAGGCAAAAAATTAAATGATCACAAAAAAATTAGGAAGGGGTCGGGAGAAATTAAACGAAGCAAAAATTATTTTTCGATGTGGAAAAAAACGAACGATGTGTTTTATGAGATAAAAAAAACTTAAAACCTAGTTCTAATACTCGATTTTACAATAGATAAGGATTCCTATTTAAAAATCAGCACATTATCAGGTAGCAAAAATTTCCGGGAACGATTGCACAGAAAAATGCGGCTATTACCGGCCACTGTATTTTATCTGTCACTATATTACATATACGAAGCTCAAGGTTTCTAACGATTGCCTGGCTATGTTCCGGAACTTTTTAATTTGTACCCACCTTTAATAGCATTTCCCCCTCTACCCATTTAGTTACAGGTATGCCAGGATATATATCCTGCAGCATTTCCACGGTTATTTTATAAACGATAAACATGCTTACATATGAAAAAAACATCCATTTGTATGGCTGCGCTTGCCATATTTTTGAGTATTTGCGCCTCCTCATGTTCAAAATCAATTAAGTCTGACAATGTTGACGATTCCGATGAACCCGGAGACGCCAGGACTATAACTACTGAGGCGCCTTTTGGTATTGCTGGCTTTGCTACACAAAACGGAGGAACCACCGGTGGGCAGGGCGGCGCCACGGTAACGGCTACTACGTATGCAGAACTGAAAAGTTACCTCGAAAGTTCTACCACGTACATTGTGCGGGTCGACAGAAGGATCTATAATGGAACCAAAGGCGGGAGGATCAATATCAATTCCAACAAAACAGTATTGGGCGTTGGCTCAGCCGGGTTTTTGGATGGCGTTGGTTTGAATATTTCCAGTAAAAGGAACATTATTGTCCAGAATATTAAGATCACGCTTACTTCTATTACCGACCGTAGCGATCCTGCTGTATACGATCCGGATGGCGACGAAGGTCTTCCCCAGATCATTGTAAATGGCGGTGACTGTATTTCCATCCAGGGCAGCAGTTCGAATGTATGGATAGATCATTGTGAAATGTATAACACGGATCCTACCGTACAAACTAACAAAGATCTGTATGACGGGTTGGTAGACATCAAGAATACAAGTCAGTATGTTACTTTGTCCTGGAATTATTTTCACGACAACCACAAAACCCATTTGATCGGTTCATCCGATTCAGATATTTCCGATAGAAAATTAACTTTCCATCACAATTATTACCGGAATATAGTTTCGCGGTTGCCGTTAAACCGGGGTGGCGTGGCGCATGTGTACAATAACTATTTTAATGTGATCAGGGGTTCTGCTATTGACTCCCGCATGGGCGCCTGTGTTCGGGTTGAGAACAATGTATTTGAAACAGCGAAGAGTCCTGTCATCGCCAGCGGAACAACCCTTGGTAAGTACCAGGTGATAGGCAATACATTTTCTGGAATTACCGGTACAGCAGCGCCCACTTCTTCTACATGCACCTTTACACCGCCCTATTCCTATCCGCTGGATGCAGCGAGTGCGGTAAAGTCTGGCGTAACGTCGGGCGCGGGCATTGGGAAAATATGATCAATGAAGTGATTCAGCATAAGTTTATAAATCAGCATAGTTGCGCAGGTGAATGCCTGCATGCAACTATGCTTTTTTGTTGGCGATATAAATACCTTTAAGGTGGTGCGGGAGTGATATTTTCCTTAAATTTCTACTCCGAACCTTATACGTCGCTAAATAATAATTAAGTAAAATGCCTAATATAAAAACGATTGCACCTTTTCTATTCTTTTTCTACCTCACAACAAATGTTTCCGCTCAAAACAACCAACCCTGGAAAGGAAAAAAATGTGCAGTGGTGTTAACTTATGACGATGGGCTTGATGTGCACCTCACCAATGCGATTCCGGCACTTGATTCGTTAGGGCTAAAAGCAACCTTTTATATTGCCAATTATAACGGAAAGTTACAATCACAAATACCGGGGTGGCGGGCAGCTGCAGCAAAGGGACATGAACTGGCGAATCACACCATATTCCATCCCTGTGAAGGAGGTCGTGCGGGCCGGGAATTTGTTTCGGCTGATTATGATCTGAACAATTATTCCATGCGCAGAATAACGAATGAAATACGCGCTATGAATGCAGTGTTATTTGCCATCGACGGAAAAACCAACCGCACCTTTGCGTTCCCTTGTGGCGATAACAAAGTGCATGATACAGCGTATATCGATTCTTTGCATAAAGAATTTATTGCTGCCCGCGGTGTGGTAGGTACCATGCCTACTATCGACAAAGTAAATCTGTATGATTTCCCTGCTTTTGGTGTTTTCAATCACTCCGGCGAGGCAATGATACAATGGGTAAAGGAAGCCGAAGCAAAACAGGGATTGTTAGTGATTTTATTTCATGGCGTTGGCGGTGAACATGCTCTGAATGTTTCCCTGCCTGCGCATAGTCAGCTGTTGCATTATTTAAAACAGCATGAAAAAGATATATGGGTAGCGCCGCTGGTGGAGGTGGCAGGGTATGTTAAGGAAAAGCAGGGGAAGTAGTTTGTTGAGTTGAAAAACAATCATTTGCATCGTTACTGGCCGAATTTGACACATATTATTTGTCACCTTTTTATGAATTTTAGTGACTTTTTTGTTGATTATTTGTCACCTTTTTTCATAAATTTGTGACAATGGTTAAAGCACACACCTATATTGAGAATGTAATCTTGCGAAAAAAAGGAGGCGAATTAATATTCCCAACTGACTTTCGAGGACAGGGTACGGGGGATGCAATTAAAAAGGCATTATCCAGACTTACTCAAAAGGGTGTGTTGAAGCGACTAACGCATGGTATTTATTATATTCCAAAAATAGACCCGATAGTTGGTGAGATCAGTCCTGGTGCAGAAGATGTTGTGAAAATGCTTGCCAAAAAAGAAAAGATACGGGTCAGGCCAGCTGGTGCTTATGCACTCAACCAGTTAGGCCTTTCTACTCAGGTTCCAACCAAACTTGTCTATATAACAGATGGGCATCCCCGACTTTTTAAGCTGGGAAAAATGCAGATCAAATTCAAAGCAACTACTCCAAAGAAACTTTCTACCATTGGAAAGATCAGTAGCTTAGTAATTCAGGCTCTTGAAGAATTAGGGACTGAACACCTAAGTGCTACTACGGAATTCAAGCTTCATGAACTTTTAAAGAATGAAGACCCAAAGAAGTTGAAACATGATCTTGCGTTGGCCCCAGCAAAAGTAAACGACTACATTGTCAAACTTTTGAAAAAGCAGGATTATGACAGGTTGGTTGAAGCAAAGAATTAACCGCCAAAGGCTAAAGCAATCACAAATAGCTAACCATTACACTACATGGAATTCCGACTCCTCGTTGTACGAACACCAGACATGGCAAAGCTGGCAGACTTTTATACCTTATTAGGTTTGACCTTCGATTACCACAAACACGGAAAATCTCCTTACCACCATTCTACTACAATAGGGCAAACGACTTTAGAAATTTACCCATTAGCCAAAGGTCAAATAGAAGCAGATAAAGAATTAAGATTAGGGTTTGCAGTGGATAATTTTGATAACATAATCCAATTACTAAAAGATAAGAATACTGAATTTTTATCAGAACCCATGCAGACAGATTATGGATTTATGACTATCGTAAAAGACCCCGATGGAAGGAAGATAGAATTATATAAAAAATAGTTGAATTAATTCCATGTACACAAAAATCTACTGGATCCACGATTTTGCCAATGGAGCAAAATTGGGCATCATGCCGCGCCCACGTGGGGATGATTGGCTGGAAGAAGAGATCGTCAAACTAAAAAAGCAAAATACTGGGTTATGGGTTTCTCTTCTGGAGCAAGATGAAATGAATGAACTCGGATTGAGAAACCAGCCTGCCTTGTGTTCCAAGCACGATCTTGAATATATAAATTTCCCTATCGTTGATAGACATGTTCCTGATAAAGGAACCAAAATTGATTCGCTGATAGAACAACTATATCAAAAGATACAGAACGGAAATTCAGTCGTAATTCATTGCCGCATGGGTATCGGCCGGTCTTCAATTATTGCTGCTTGCGTTTTATTAAAACAAGGTTTCAAAACAGAACAGATACTACAAAAGATAACTTCAGCCAGAGGCCTCAAAGTGCCGGATACAGACGATCAAATACAATGGCTCAAAAACAGGGAGAAGACAATCTCTAAATAGCTTTGTATACTTGATTTTGCCTTCTCAGATTTTTTATACTTGCCTAAAGCTTGATCTTCAGTCCGTACTCCTTCTTCAACGTCAATAACGCTTCTGCATTTCCTTTCGCATCATCAACAGGGTTATGAGTGTGCGCCGTTTTCCGAAGATGTTTGAAATTCTGGAATGTATCTTTCACCAGCCCTTTATACATACTTCCTAAATTCTGTGAACTAAATCCAAACGGATTTGATCCTGTGAAATGATGAAAATACCAGCAGATAAACATCCAGTCGAAACCATTGTTATCACTAATAAACACCGGTCTGTCCTTGGCAACTTGTTTCAGCCATCTTGAAAAATCTTTCATTACCGTTGCCGCATCATTAAACGCTAGTGTTTCTTCCCGTGAAAATCCTGAAACGGCTAACGCCTCGGGAATATATTTTTCTGAAATTGGTTTCAACTTTCCATAAAATGTTTTATCCAGCTGTTCATCTACCAGTACTGCGCCAAATGAGATCATCGAATAATCTCCCGGAATAGGTCCATCGCTTTCTATATCTACCATGATATAGGCCATAAAATGTGTTTTTGTTTTTTTATTATAATGTAATTCTGCCAGGTCGTTACCTGGCTGCGAAATAACTATCAGTCCCCATTGTGCAGCCTTCCATGACAGCACACAGGAGCTTGTTTTTTCCAATTTCTGCAGTGATTAAATAGTCTTCGCAATGGTTGGTGTGAAGCTCACCGATTTGTAGCGTAGTATAATTCGTCATTCAGAAATGCACGGCAAAGATAATAAAATGCTTTTATTCTGAAAATTTTGTCGCATAAATTGATAAACGACAAGAAATAAACTGAAACTGTTGCAAATGCTGCTTTTGCGACAAAAATTGAATAGTTTAGGGTATGCTTTGTCGTTTAATTGTTGCCATATGAAAAAGTATAGCCAAAAGATTGATCAGGAATTCGGTGTTATTAAAAACACCATCAATAATTTTAGTAATGGGGCTCGTATTGAGGAAATTAAAGATGCCTGCGGTCTTGATCTGGAACTGCGAACATTGCAAAGACGCATAGTTGAGCTCAAAGACCAGGGAGTCGTAACCTCCTATGGCGAAAAGCGTGCAACCCGTTACTTTCTAACTGTTCCCCTTGGCTTTGTCGCGTATGAACCGGAAGAAACTTACAGTTCACTTCAATTGAGTGATGTAAGCCAGGAATTGCTTACGATAATCTCGCGGCCAGCACAGCAACGCAAGCCTGTAAGATATAACCCCGATTTTCTCGCATCTTACCGGCCTAATATCGATCATTATTTAACACCTTATGAACTGAACAGGCTTTGGCTAATTGGAAGAACTAAAGGTATAAATAAACCTGCTGGTTCATACGCCCGGGAAATACTTAACCGGCTGCTTATAGACCTGTCATACCACTCCAGCCGCCTGGAAGGCAATAGTTACAGTTTACTCGAAACTCAACGGCTTATTTCGCTTGGTAAATTGGCCGATGGTAAGTCTGCAGAAGAAGCCCAGATGATTCTCAATCACAAAGATGCTATTAAATTCCTTGTTGAGGGCGGGAACGACGGGCCTGAGACCGGGTTTAACCGTTATACGATCTTTAACCTGCATGCATTATTGGCATACGAATTTTTAAAACCCAAGTCGTGCGGGAGGTTGCGTAACATTGAGATTGGTATTTATGGATCAGCATTTACACCGCTTCAAATACCCCAGCAGATAGAGATCCAGTTTGAGCTGATCTTAGAAAAGGTTCAACAAATAGAAAATCCTATAGAACAGGCTTTTTTTATTTTGGTGCATTTTCCTTATTTACAACCATTCGAGGATGTTAATAAGCGGGTGTCTCGTCTTGCAGCGAACATTCCGTTGAACCAGCACAATCTTTCCCCTCTTTCATTCATTGACGTTCCGCACGATATGTATATCAAGGGTATTTTAGCTGTTTATGAACTAAACCGGGTTGAACTTTTAAAAGATATATTTCTTTGGGCGTATGAGCGTTCTGCCCTTCAGTATGCCGCAGTACGGCAAACCTGTCGTACACCTGACCCATTTAATGTAAAATATCGGGAAGGGATCAGGGCCGTAGTAACATCAGTTGTAACTAATGCTTTATCGCAGGAATCGGCTACCAGGAAAATTAAAGAAATTGCACAGGTGGTTCCTAAAGAAGACCAGTCACATTTTATTGAAAGAGTTGATATCACACTGCTATCATTACATGAAGGGAACATTGGCAGTTATTGGATAAGCCTCAACCAATATTATCGATGGAGAGAAATTTGGGAGAAGGGCTAAGTTGAGCAGCGTATTGCATAGCCTAATAGTTCAATCACATTCGATCCGGTGACCAAATCGTATAACATGGCCATCC
>DASUVL010000709.1:0-15641 GCA_036379015.1 Niastella sp. | reverse complement strand
GGTTTGTTCTCCTTTTTAGCACGCGCCAGCGCTTCTTCATAATCGTTCCGCAATGGTTCTATCGATTTCCCTTCTTCACAATTCACCGGGTTACTATACATGCTATAACAAAGCGGTGGCGGAAATCCACTGATGAGGCTCAGATTGGCGCTATGCGTATTGGTGAGCCCCGGAATAATATAAATGGTAGCCGCCGCAAATATGGCGATAAACGCGAGCCTGGTCTTGCTGAATTTCTTAACAGGACCATCGTGCGGGAATTTGATCTTGCCCAACAGGTACAGCACGATCATAATACCGATCACTACCCATATTGCGAAAAACACTTCTCTTTTCAGGAAACCCCATTGTTTTACCAGGTCGGCATTTGATAAGAACTTCACGGCCATTGCCAGCTCCAGGAAACCCAATACCACTTTTACGTTTGTCAACCAACCTCCCGATTTGGGTAATGATTGCAACCAGCCGGGGAACATGGCAAATAAAGCAAATGGCAATGCCAACGCCAGGCCAAAACCGGCCAGACCAACAGTTAAAGGCCATGCGCCTTCAGATGCTACGCCTGCCAGTAAGGAACCTAAAATTGGACCCGTACACGAAAATGATACAATGGCCAGCGTTAATGCCATAAAGAAGATGCCGCCAAGGCTGCTCATGCCTGAACGGGAATCAATTTTGTTTGCCAGTCCACTTGGCAACCCGATTTCGAAATAACCAAAGAATGAAATGGCAAAGAACACGAAAATGAGAAAGAAGATTATATTCAACCACATGTTGGTTGAAATATTATTAAGTATCTCAGGTTGTACGTTATCGGCAAGGTGAAACGGAATGCTTAATAAAATATAGATCAGAAAAATAAACAAACCGTATATCGAAGCATTGGCAATACCCTTCTTTTTATCCTGCGCTTTTTTCGTAAAGAACGAAACGGTTAATGGGATCAAAGGAAATACGCAGGGCGTAAATAATGCGATAAAGCCACCCAGCATTCCAATTAAAAATATACCTGCCAGGCTTTTACCGCCGGTATCTTCATCACCGCAGGGGCTTACCGGATTTTTCAGATCAAAAGATTCTACCCTGATCTTTGAAGTAGAGGCTACACCACCTTCGAGTGGCGCAGAAAAAGCGTATGCATTTAGCGGATAAAACTCATCGCCTTTGCCATATGTATAGCGAAATGTACCTCATAATACAGCAGGTATGGCATTTTTGAATGTGATGGTTACTGTAAATGAAGCTGGCCCTTCAAATACTTTAAATGAAGCATTATCAAAAACAGGGTTTTTAAATGTTTTGCCATCTCCTGTTTCCTTAAACGGTTTGCTAACTTCAATGGAAGAGTCTGACAATTCTATCTCTACAGATGGAACGTCACTTATTGATTCATTAGCACCATATAATTGCCAGTTATTGTTACCGGAGGTTGTGAAGGTTAATTCGTATACTTTATCCTGAATTTTTTTACTGGATACTTCCCATTTATAAGCAGTGGAGTCTTGTGCCTTAACCAATGTGGAGTTAATAAAAAAGAGAACTATTAAACTCCGTAAAAAATATTTCATGTTGAGAATACTGGTTGATTTAAAAAACAAACGAGTTCTTTCAATAAGAACCCGTTTCTATAATTTAATAATTCGCATGATAATGCTTTAACCACCAATTGCGATAGAAAAATCAGTTTCAGCAGGTGGCAAACATTTTTCCTCATTGCAAACCATATATTCTACTTTGCCAGCCAATTTGGTTTTGCCGCCTTTAATTTTTACTCTTTGAGTAAACTCAACCTTATTTTCATAATACCGAACTTCACCGCCCCATACTTCTTCATTCTTCTTTATCAGTTTTCCATTCTCTTTTACGGTTCCCTCAAATGCCAGCAACGGATTTTTAGTGAAGGTAAATGCTGTAGGGATAGGACCATCTACGCCTACGTTTTGAGAATAAATATGCCAGTTGCCATTGACTACAGCAGTCAAAACAACTTCATACGTTTTGTCAGCAATTTTCTTAGATGAAAATGACCACTTTACTTCTTTGCTTGATTGCGCCAAAGACACAGCACTGATCATCGTTACCAAAAGTGAGAGCAGAGTTACCTTCATGTTGTTTTTGTTTATTATTAAAACATTTATCTGTCTCAAAAGTCTAAGAAATAATCTTAATAATTACCTAAAAATTGATCAACGCAGCTTTTTCAGTGACAGCCGCATTCACTCCCATGATAAGTGATTGCAAAACAATGCGACCATCGGTATTTCCCAATGCGGCTGATGTAGCTCTTTCAGGATGCGGCATCATACCAAACACATTGCGTGCTTCATTACATATTCCAGCTATATTGCGAGTAGCGCCATTGGGATTGGCTTGTGGTGTGATGGCTCCATTTTCGTTGCAATAACGATAAATCACCTGCTTATTGGCCTCCAGTTTATCAAGCGTAGCGTCATCGGCATAATATCTTCCTTCGCCATGCGCAATAGGTATTTTTAACGCTTTATCAGCACCTACGCCCTTCAGATAAACATTCTTGCAAATAAACTGTTGATTGGCATTGCGTAATAAAACCCCTGGCAATAAATGTGATTCACATAATATTTGAAAGCCGTTACAAACCCCCAATACTTTACCGCCTTTTTGGGCAAACTCTATCACACTTTGCATCATGGGACTAAACCGGGCAATGGCCCCGCAGCGCATATAATCGCCGTATGAAAAACCACCGGGCAATACAATACAATCCGCAGTTGTAAACATGCTGAGGTCCTTTTCTTTATGCCATAACATGATTACTTCCTGATTCAGATCATTTTGTAAGGCATCCTGCATATCACGATCACAATTGGAGCCGGGAAAAACTACAACACCAAATTTCATCTGAAAATATTTTAATTTGTTTAGCCAGATGGATCTTACCCTTAAAAATTTTCATTGTCCAATATTTTTAATGAAAATTTTTAAAAGGACGATTCATAGCGAGTTTTTAAGAGTGAAGAGCAAAGATAGCATAGTTTCAGGTCAGCTGAAAGCCTAAAGCAAATACAAATTCTACACTGCCTTTTGCTTTAAGCTTTCGGCCTTAAGCTTTAAGCCAGCAGTTTTAAAATCTACAGCATGTTAATTATCAACAAATTACCCTACTAATTAATTCAGCCAGTAGTTGAGGTATATCGCAAACCCAAACAATATCCAGTGAATGATCATGGGAAGGCGGCTGGAGTTCATGTAGAAATAAGCGGCGGCATGAAAGGCGGTAATGGGTATTGAACACAACATCCAGCTTATATAGTTGTTGCCCCCGTCGGCCATGATAATAAGCATAGCCATAATAAGATATAACAACAGCAGGCTCCAGCTTTTACGAACATGAATGTACATTTTGTTCAGGTTGGCCTGTACAAAATACCCCCCGATCATAAATGGCACAACCAGCAAAATAATGCTGATGGTAGTATAAACCGAAGAAGGGATCGCGGGCAGACTTATAGTTAAAACCGGCTTTATCTTATCCCAGTCCCACTTGTTGCCAAGGTATAATACCAACGCCAGGAAATAATAAGGCATGGTAATACCTAACACATTGATGGCCCATTCGCGCAGGCGGAAAGGACGCATAATAAACAGGGCCAGCAATACCAGCAGAACAAACACAATAGCTGGCCGGTATATTAAAGTAACAATACCTATTTGTACCCCGATACTAAAAATGGCAGGAGCCGGTTTTTGAATATTGGGCAGCGTGGTCATTCGGTAATAGATCCAGATCAAAAAAGAATTGGCAATTAACGGGGCCGAGAAATAATTCCATTCTACAAAAAGCGAGGTAGTCAGCAGGTGGGCCATAGCCGGCAGGTAATTAGGCCGGGGCAATAGCTTCTGATCGTTACAAATACGGTTAAACAACAGCGCCTGGCTAAACAACAGCAAAAAAGTGAGCAGTACATATAGTACCGGGGCCATATGCAGCGGTTTTAAAAAACCGATCAGCCAATTGTATAAAAAGTGATCTTCCGGTTGTTGTAAGGGACCGGCAGGGTGCAGAAAACGATTAAATTTCAGAATTAAACCATATACCAGTAATATCAGGATATTACTGGAGGTTTTTTGCTTGAATATTCCTGTCACTCAAACAGTTTGTTTAAAATTCTATTTTAGCGAAAGTAAGATAGTTTCTGTACTGACAGGGAACAATTATGGAACCGGCGCTGATTTGTTTACCAAGTCTGGGCATGAATTCCACGCCTCTTTCCAGGTTTTTCAGCGTTGGATGCCGGGTGATCTTTCCTTCAGGCCCCACGCTATGATCGTTCAGTAATAAGGTTCTGCGCTCGTATAAATTAAATAAGAAATGTAACTCTCCGCCGGTATTCATCAATGAATACGATACCAGGGCATCCGTTTCATCATCAAACTGCGTTTTGGAGATCACATTACTCCACTGCAGGGTTTCATCCTTATCAAACGACAGCACCATGATGTTTTCAGCATGGTACCTCGTAGCTGCAGAGCCTCCATACCGGTTCCAGGGCGAACGCCAGGGACTATAATAGGGCGACCAGTAACTATAATCGAGCGGCGACGACCATGGATTGTTCCAATACAGATAATCCCACCTATTAAACGTACCGCCCCGCGATGTAGTATACATCGATTCAGCAGTTAGTATATAACCGCCATCGCGTTTTATTATAATATCACTGATAAAGTAGTCATTAAAGGCTATCCGCAGGTTGGCATCGGGCCCTTTTGCCTGCTTACGCAGATCTTCGTTAAACGCCAGCATGGTTTCCTTAAGCACCGAGTCGGCCCCCTTATCCCAGATCACATTATACAATCCTTCAACATTGCCCCGTTTTTGTTTATAATACAGCGCTGAGAATAAATAACGCCTGTTAGTATTGTCTATTTTGATCTTTACCTCGTCAAGCACCCGGTCGTCTTTGCCATGCAGATCGCGGACGGTGAACTTTTCTTCCCCTGCTTTTTTAGTGATCAGCTCCAGGTTGCTGATATAATCGCTCCCGTTCTTTCGTACAAATTTGCCAAACACCAGATCGCCCTCATTATCTACCAGGAAATCGGTAAAATAATCATTCCGTTCCTCCATAGCCATATTCATGTGATGCTTTTGTTGCAATTGCATTTCGGCATTGAACAGCAGGGTGGTGAACAAAAAGTTTTTGGGATTGCGATTATTGATCTTGAACACCATGATCTTTTGCTTGTCGTCGCTATAGATAGTGCTGTATAATTTATTACTGGCAGCCCAGCCTATGCGGGTAGTATCCAGCTCAATGGGGTCGGTAACCCGTTTGGCATTGGCATCGAGCTTAACCCCCATGCAATACACAATACTTCTGCGCTGGAACTGGTAGATCATCCAAACGTGATTGGCGTACGGCACAAAATCAACGTTGATCCAACGGTCATCTACATAATCCAGCTTTACCCGGTCGAGAAGCTTCAGCTCACTATTGTAAACGCTGACGGCATTTTCGTTACGGTTATTTTTAAAAACGAGAATGTTACTGCCTACTTTACCAATTATTTCAAAATCTGTACGGCGGCTATCTTCCCGTTCCGGCTCAGAATAGGTGATTCGCTGAGCGATACTGTTAAAAGAAAAAGCGGCCTGCAACAATACTATCAGCAGCAATTGGTGCAGGAGAATTTTGCATAATTTCTTCATGGTGCTGCAATGCATGTTATATGCCAAATTACTGATTGTTAAACGGCTGCCCAAACTTTCGGTATAAATTTAAGCATTCATTTTTTATAGATTCAAAAGCAACCAAAACTGCATAAAATCCGTCGGCTCACCGAAAGGAAGCTATAAAACCATGGAGAATTAATATTTTTACGTATACCTTTGTATCGGGCGCCCCGCAAACAAGCGAGGTGCTATTTTATTTTTATTAAAAACCCTTTGATAACGGGATAAGCGACACTACCGTGGGCAAACAAATTAATAAAGTTACCGTTGCCTCCTTACTCATTGCGTTAGGAATTATTTATGGCGATATAGGAACATCCCCATTATATGTTCTGAATGCAATTACCAGCGGCCGGATAATAGATGAAAGATTAATTCTGGGCTCTTTGTCCTGTATAATTTGGACACTCACCCTGCAAACTACCCTAAAATACGTTGTACTTACCTTAAAGGCCGATAACCGCGGTGAGGGGGGCATTTTTTCGTTATACGCGCTGGTTCGCCGGCAAAAAAGATGGCTGGTATTACCTGCCATGCTGGGGGGTGCTGCCCTGTTGGCCGACGGAATGATAACGCCGCCCATATCGGTGACCTCCTCCATTGAAGGTTTACGCAATATCAAAGCGCTGGGTTATATTGAAGATCGCACCATTGTATATATCGTTCTTGCCATTATCAGTGTATTATTCTTTCTTCAGCAATTTGGCACCGCTTCCATAGGTAAAATGTTTGGCCCCATCATGTTCTGCTGGTTCTGGATGCTGGCCATACTGGGCGCCTCTCACCTGCTGGATGACCTGCATATTTTTAAGTCGTTCAGTCCATATTACGCCATAGAGCTGTTAACAAACTACCCCAAAGGGTTCTGGATACTGGGGGGTGTATTCCTTTGTACCACAGGGGCGGAAGCCCTTTATTCCGACCTGGGCCATTGCGGCCGGGAAAATATCCGGTATTCGTGGATTTTTGTAAAATCATGCCTGATCCTGAACTACCTGGGTCAGGGAGCCTACCTGCTGGCAAATTATTCGAATAAACAAATTACTGCAGACATGATCAGTGCCGGGTTCAACCCGTTTTACAAGATCATGCCCGACTGGTTTGTGATCCCCGGCATTTTGATAGCCACGGCTGCGGCCATTATTGCCAGCCAGGCCCTCATCAGCGGTTCGTTTACCCTTATCAGTGAAGCCATGCGTTTGAACCTGTGGCCAAAACTCAAGATCAATTACCCCACGGAAGAAAGGGGGCAGTTATATATTCCCGGCATCAACATGCTGTTATTTGTAGGTTGTGTGGGCATGGTACTATATTTTAAAAAATCATCACAAATGGAGGCGGCTTATGGCCTCGCCATTACCATGTGTATGATTGCCACCACTATCCTGTTTGCCAACTTCCTGGTTTCGCGCAGGGCCAAACCCATTTGGATCTACCTGTTCCTGATCGTTTATCTGACGATAGAACTGTCTTTCCTGTTTGCCAATCTCGAAAAATTCCCGCACGGCGGGTATGTTACCCTACTGGTAGGCGGTGGGCTATTCTTTGTCATGTACATCTGGTATCGCAGCCGTAAGATCAAAAACAGGTATGTGGAGTTTGTACGGCTTGAGCATTATATACCGCAGATACAGGAATTAAGTAACGATAAAACCGTACCCAAGTACGCTACCCACCTGGTATACCTTACCAGCGCCAATAACCCCAAGGAAATTGAGCATAAGATCATTTATTCTATTCTGAATAAAAAGCCCAAACGGGCTGATATTTACTGGTTTGTGCACGTTGACACCCTCGACGATCCCTATACCTGTGAGTATTCGGTAGAACACATTATACCCAATGACATCATCAGGGTTGAATTCAGATTAGGTTTCAGAATGGAGCCAAAGATCAACCTCATGTTCCGTAAAGTGGTGGCCGACCTGGTAGCCAATAAAGAAGTAAATATTTACAGCCGGTACGAAAGCCTGGAACGGAATAATGTGGTGGGCGACTTCCAGTTTATTGTAATGGAAAAATACCTGAGCCAGGATATTGAACTCCCCTTCTTCGAAAAAATGATCATGCGACTGTATTTCAATATAAAAGAATACAGTTTGTCGGAAGAACGCGGGTTTGGCCTGGATGTGAGTACCGTGACCATCGAAAAATTCCCCCTCATTGTTGCCCCTGTGCCCAATTTAAATTTGAAAAGAATTTTTGAAAGCGAGGAAAGTGTAGACCGTTTCTAGTTCTGATTTCTGGTTTATAGTTTATGGTTTGTGGTTACCCTGTTTTCGGACAACCTGATAATTATTGGCTCTCTCAAAAAGTTCAGTAATTTCAAAGAACGAACGACAAACAACAAACCATAAACTGCTCCCTTGCCCACGATTGTTTATTATATTATCGGAAGCCTGCTATTATTAAGCATTGTCGCTTACCTGATCCAGGACCGGTTTATTTTCAAACCCGAAAAGCTACCACTCGATTTTCAATTCCGGTACGATGTTCCGTTTCATGAAGTGAATTTCGATGTATCGCCGGGCGTGCGCATTAACGGCCTCCATTTTTACCGCCCCGACCCAAAAGGATTGATCCTCTATTTTCATGGAAATTCACGCAGCATAAAAGGCTGGGCTAAATATGCCCGTGATTTCTACCGCTACGATTATGATGTGGTGCTGGTAGATTACCGGGGTTTTGGCAAAAGCACCGGCAAACGCAATGAAAAAGACATGCTGAGTGATATGCAGTTCGTTTATAATACCTTAATTGGAAAATACCCCGAACACCATATTATTGTATACGGACGAAGTATCGGCAGCGGGTTTGCCGCCAAAATAGCCTCGGATAATAAACCCCGGTATCTCATTTTGGATTCGCCTTATTATAATTTTCGCATAGTAGTGGAACGGTTCTTACCTATACTACCCGTACGATGGGTGTTGCGATACCACCTGCGTACCGACAAATGGATACGCCATGTAAACTGCCATACGTATATCATTCATGGCACAAAAGACCGGCTGATCCCCATCAGGCATAGTGAAAAGTTACAGGCTATCAACCCAAATAAGATCACACTTATTCGCATCGCAGGCGGAAGACATAATAATTTACCGTCGTTTCCGGAGTATCATAATTTTATCAGGGATATTTTGAAATACTGAACCAGTTTATGGTTTGTTGTTTATTGTTTGTGGTTGCCTTGCCATCGCAGGCTGCCGGTCAATTCCCAGACTTCCCGAATCAAAGGACTACAAACCCAAAACCATAAACCACAAACAAGTATCTTGCATGCTTTATGAAAAAGAAGATCATCTTCCGCTGGCTTAAAGTTATCATCCTTGTATACTGTTTGATCGGCATTGCCATATATTACGGGCAGGATAAATTGTTTTTTCATCCACAACCCATAACGGCCCAATCAAAATACAGTTTCCCATTCCCGTTTAAAGAAGTAAATATTCCATATTCGAAAGAAACTAACATCAATATCATTCAATTTGCAGCCAATCAACCGCAGCCTAAAGGTGTGGTCTTGTACTTTCATGGTAATAAAAATAATATAAGCTGGTATGCCAAGGCGGCACCCGAATTTACCAGTCGCGGCTACGATGTGTGGATGATAGATTACCCCGGGTTTGGCAAAAGCACCGGTGAATTTACCGAACAGCAGCTGTACGATTGGGCGCTGGTATTTTATAAACTGGCGCAGGCGCGTTACCCGAAGGACAGTATCATCATTTATGGCAAATCAATGGGTACTGGTATTGCCGCTCAGTTGGCTACTAAACGCGATTGCAAAGCCCTGGTACTCGAAGCGCCCTATTATAGTTTTCCTTCCATAATCGGAAGCTGGTTGCCGGTGTACCCGCTCAACAAGATGATCCGTTTTAAATTACCTACCTGGCAATACGTACAGGAGGTCACCAACCCAATTATCATTTTTCATGGAACAAATGATAACACCATCCCCTATCGTAATGCCAAACAACTGAGACCTTATTTAAAGCCGCAGGATGCATTTATTACCGTTGAAGGCGCGAAGCATAATGATGTTGCCACGTTCCCGGTGTATAAACAGAAGTTAGATTCCCTGTTGAAATAAAAAACCCTTTTTCATTCCTCATTTTTAATTTCTAATTTATATTGGCACCACGTTCAGATCTTTATTCGTTTTCAATTTATCAGGAATAGCCGCAATGATCTCCTCTTTGAGGGCTTCGATAAGGCGTTTCTTTACAAAATCACGATGCACCACAATGCTTACTTCCCGCATGGGTGCCGGCTTTTTAAAATGCCTGATCAGTTGTAACTGGCGGGCCGTCATATCAAGCGTAGTGAGTTCGGGCAGAATGGTAATTCCATCATTTATTTCTACCATGCGACGTAGCGTTTCGATACTCCCGGCTTCATATTCGAAATGCGTTCCCATTTCACTAGCCCTGCGCAATTCGCAGAGGTTAACAATTTGCGACCGGAAGCAATGACCTTCTTCCATCAACCACAATTTCTCCGGATCTATGTCCTGCGCCAGCACATATGTTTTTTTATACGCTGTATTCTTTCGTGAAACATACGCCAGCAGTTCTTCATAAAACAAAACATGCTCTTTAATACCATTTTCCTGCAATGGCGTTACCAGAATACCCACATCGATGCGCCCTTCGCGTAGCCTGGAAACAATGTACTCTGTCATTAGTTCCTGCACAACCAGTTTAATAAGCGGATACTTTTTGTAAAAGTTTTGTACGAAGAGGGGGAGCAGATAAGGCGCCAGCGTAGGAATAATGCCAATGCGCAGTTCGCCGGTAAGAATGCCTTTTTTGGTTTGAACCAGCTCGTTGATCACATTTTTTTCGGATAAAATACGGCGGCTCTGCTCAATGATCTCTATGCCTATTTCGGTAGGCACCACGGGCTGCTTACTGCGGTCGAAGATCTTCACCCCCAGCTCTTCCTCCAGCTTTTGTACCTGCATGCTCAAAGTAGGCTGGGTAACAAAACAATGCTCGGCGGCGCTGGCAAAATGCCGGTACGTGTCTACGGCAACAACATATTCCAATTGTACAAATGTCATGATAGATTCTATCTATAGGTGTATAATATATATCAATTTGATTTATAAACAAAATTATTGAAGTTTTGCTAAGCAATCTAATATATCATACTGCAGGAGCTATGAAAGGAATTGACGGACCGAAAACATATATTTTCTAAATACCCAGTCACAAGAGTAAGTTATAAGTTTAGGTTAAAGTGTGCCACATGACCTTAGCGAAGGCGTGTGGCATTTTTCTTTCTTAAAACACAAAACCGCAAATTTCTTTGCGGTCATCATTTGTAGATCCATTATGTTTTCAACTTTCTGTATGGCAGCTATTAGGCAATTTTAATGAGTTATTGGCCTAGCTTCCGCAACCGCCGCAACCACCACCACATCCGCCGCCACAACTACCACCGCCACTGCAACCGCCACCACCACCGGAACAACTACTGCAACTACTGTAGGAGCCGTTGCCGGTATACCTGGTATGAGTATGATCAAGAATGGGGTGAGCAGCAAAAATGGAGGTGAGTATTAACCCGTCGGCAAACCAGGTGATGGAATTTTCGCCCTTCGCATACGAGGCTACTACATTATCATCATGGGGTGTACTTGCCTCCGGATGGTCTTTCACCAACTCAGCTGCTTTTTTGAACACCATTGTTTTCCTGGATGTGTACAGTTGAACCAGCCACGTTATGATGACCATAAGCACTATTTCCCAGAAGAGGTAAGAGACCGATTTACCGTTGAATAGTCCCTGGAAGTACCTGATGATGCCCACTGCAAAGGGAATGAGCAGTATGTGGAATTTTTTAAAGAGGCTTTCCTTATGATACGCCAGTAAATACAACTTTTGCAAGACCGGATGCCGTAAGCTCTCCTCATTATACCACTCATTGGCAATATCATCATAACCTACTGCATACCGCACTTCATTCAGAAAACCAGGTATCAACGGGTTCTGCTCATTAACCGGCCTGAGGTAGCGGCTTCGGTGAACAGTAAACGTTTTATCAGGGGAAACTTCCAGTAAACTCCTGCGCATGAGATCTATGATGGCTGTTTGCAGGGCCCGGTGTTTTCCGTATAAGTACAATGCGGTTTGAAAAACGGTGGTATCGGTGGGAAAGTGTTCGATGACCAACTGCTTTAAAGCCCGGCCTTTGTCATGTTGAAGAATGATATAACAAATGATACAACTTAGCGTGAGCAGTGGAAAGAAACCTAAAAACTGCGGACCAGTGAGCGCAAAGGGAAATAAAACCCGGTGCAGGTAAGCACTTACAATGAGCGGGAGCGTTAGCAGCATTATAACAAGAGCGATGTTTTGATTTTGTACAACCCAGGCCGGTTCGGGAAGGTGGGATTCTATTTCCCGGGGCGGTGGCCATATGTCATCTGGCGGCAATGATCCAAACACTGATTGGTAGTTGATCAAGGTTTCGCTATACCAATCCCTGTGTTTGTGATCTTCCTCATCCCCTCCCTGCGATGGGTGGTGGTGAATGTCTTTATTCAGTGTGTTTTTACACAGATCGATCCAGTACGATTTTGTGTAAGTGAGGTGTAAGTGCCAGGCTTCATCTACAGCCTGTGAGGGTGATGCGCCATTTGGAGAGATGCAACATAAGAAAATAAATTTCCGATATTCCTCAACAACCCGTTCAGTAAAAGTGGGCGACCAATTTTGCTTTGCAGATAATTTGTGGGAAAAAGTAATTTCTGCATTCGGGTCATCAAGGGGAAATTGTTGAATTGCGATCCAAAGGCTACTGTGTTCTTCAATTTTCATAAATCTGTCTTTGGTTAATATAATTTTATTTCGTTACTACATTCTTTGATCTCAAAGCTGAACAGGTCGATTTCTGCATCTGAATTAAAAAATGCCATCACCATATCGCTTGCCTTGTCTATTGCAAGTGGCTCCTTAAATAGATCTGCAAGCGCAATGCCGTCCGAAAACCAGCTGATCGCATCTTTTCCCTCCATGGCAAACCCACCCACGATCATATCACGGTGCAGCAGCCCGACCTTCTGTTTGATTGTTGCTTTTTCTTCAACCTTTGCCTTCACCATGGCCTCTCGTGAAATATATTTCATCGACAATACAGCAGTGATTGACCACACGATCATTTCTCCCGGAAGACTCCCAACCTGTATGCTGGTCAAAATGCTCTGAATACACCGAACGATCCCCACTACAAAAGGAATGAGCAATACGTGATATTTTATCAGGAACCGCTCTTTGTAGTGGGCCAGCGAACACAGGTATTCCAAAGCTGGATTGCTGTCGGGCTCCTTATACCATGTATACACTATCTGTTCGTATGTTACACATTCCCGTTTCTCATTTATAAAACCGGTGATCAGCGGATTCTCTTCATTAGAGGGCCTGTGATAGCGGTCTTTATACACTTTGAACATGCTGTATGAAGTAAGTACCAGTAAGTTTCTGCGTATCAGGTCAATGATTGCGGTTTCTATTACCCGTTGTTTTCCGTGCAGGAATTTCGCTGTTTGAAAAACATTGGCATCTGTGTAGTAGTTTGATTTAACAACCGATTTTAACGACCGGCCTTTTTCTAATTGAAGGAGGATGTATGAAACAGTACAACTAAAAGCCAGCAGCGGAAAGAAAATTAAAAACTGGTGGACATTTAAAGAAAAGGGAGAGATGGTTTTGTAAAAGCTGGCGATAAAAACAAGCGAGAGTATCAACAACGTTATGACTACCGTGAGCACTTCATTTCGAATTGTCCAGACCATTTCAGGAGGAGAAGATGCAGTTTCTAAAGGTGGCGGTCCGGTGTCTGTGACTGAAGGCGATTCTTCTGTGATTGGAGGCGATTCTTCTGCAAAAGGAGGCGACCCGTTTTGTTTTGCAGCTATTTTGTGTGGGAAAAGAATGGCTACATCAGGTTTTTTGGGAGGAATCTGTTCTTTGCTTCTCCAAAGTTTCTTTTGTTCTTCACTTCTCATATTTTCTCTTTGGTTACCCAAAGTTATAACGGAGTAAGGCAAACGTGCTAACAAATGTATATTACGAAATTGTTAAGGAACGTGGAACGGGATCGTGAATCGATCCCGACTCGCCGGGATGAAACGTGAAACGCAATTGTGGAACATGAATAACATTGAGTATCAGCAGGTGATTGGTCAATGTAATAATTTGCTAATATGATAATGTGATAATGAAAAGGCAAAAGGCCGTAGGTCCCGGCTTTCTCATTTCTCTGTTTTTCATTACTCATTTCTAATTCCCTGACTCCCCTTCTACATTCATTATTCATCTGTTCTCCATCCCTACTCCTCCAAAGTCACCTTCCCCTTTCCTACTTTTAACTTATACCCTTCCCCCACTTTCAAAGCATAATTCTCTTTTTCATGACTCACCGGAAAACCAAAACAAACGGGGTAATCGTATTCCTTCACAATGTCATGAATAATTTCATAAGCGTTTTGCCCGAACGGCCGCTCGGTGTCCTTCGTGTCGCTAAAGCCTCCGATGATCAGTCCGGCCAGTTTATCTAATTTACCGCTGCGCTGCAACTGCCGCATCATGCGGTCGATATTATACAGGTATTCGCCCACATCTTCCAGGAAAAGGACCCGTCCTTTTGTTTTAATATCCGATGGCGTGCCTACACAATGCGCCAGCAACGCCAGGTTACCGCCCACCAGTTCGCCTACCGCTTCTCCTTTTCTATTGAATTCGTGACCGGGACATTCATATTTAACTCTCTTTCCTTCGAGCGCATTTTTTAATGATTTCACAAATTCATTGTTATAGCCCCCATCATTGAAAGCGCCGGCCATAGGCGCATGTAAGGTGGCAATGCCATAATTGGAATAAATATGAGAATGCAACACCGTTATATCACTAAACCCAACTACCCATTTGGGTTGTTTTTTAAATTTCTTAAAGCTGATGTGATCAATGATGCGGCTTAACCCATATCCGCCACGGGCACATAACACGGCATGCACTTCATCATCATCTAATATTTGTTGAAAATTGATAAGGCGTTCATCATCGGTACCGGAAAAGTAGGTGGTTGAATGACTACCAACAGTAGTGCCCACCTTTACCTTATATCCCCATTGCTGTAATACATCAATACAGGTTTGCGCCTTTTCTATTGCCATATACCCCGACGGACATACCAATGCGATCGTGTTACCAGGCTGTAAGTAGGGAGGAATTTTTACCATTTTTATATTGTTGTATTGCCAATACGGCTAATATTATAACGAATATCCAAAATTAAGCAAACCAATTAACCATCAAATTTCCCGGAGCATTACTTCTTCACCAGAAACGGTTAACCGGTGCTTAACCCCGCATTTCAACGCATAATTATTTCTTTGATGACCTACCGGAAAATCAAAACAAACCGGATAATGATACCCTTTTACTTTTTCCAGCACAATTTCCTGTACCGTACGGCCAAACTCTTCACCGGGATCATCGGGTTTTATTTTAAACCCACCGACGATCAACCCGGCCAGTTTATCCAGTTTACCGGTTCGTTTCAGGTTCCAGAACATGCGATCGATGCTGTACAGATATTCTCCGGTATCTTCTACAAATAATATTTTATTGGCGGTGCGGATATCCGATTTTGTTCCGGCCAGTGTTTCAATCATTTTCAGGTTGCCGCCGATCAGCGGCCCTTCGGCCCTGCCGGGTTTATTTTGTGCATTCACCGGCGTTGTGTATTTCATCTTTTGCCCGGTCAATGCCTGTTTTATAGAAAGGATCGTTTCAATTTGTATGGGTTCCGCTTTATTCCAGTCGTCGGGAAAGCTGTTGCACATTTTTGAATGTATGGAGGCAATGCCATAATTCCGGTTCAGGTGGCAATGCAGTACCGTAACATCGCTGAA
>DASUVL010000708.1:0-6371 GCA_036379015.1 Niastella sp. | reverse complement strand
TTGTATTTCATTATCACATTATCAAATTTGCTAATTAGCTAATTAAAAAAGGGCATCCCGGAATTACCCGAAACGCCCAGTGTTCATCGTCAGTCCTTATTCGTTATGAGGCAACCCAAAAACTTATTTTTTCAGCAACATAGTGCCAGCAATTTTTTCTTTGCCGTATCGTAAAGTATAGAAGTACAAACCGGCTGGTAGTGCAGAACCATCAAATGGAACTGTGTAACTACCGGCCTCCAGTTGTTTATTGATCAGCGTACTTACTTCAACACCCATATTGTTGAACACTTTCAAAGTAGCAAAACTGTTAACGGGTAATTGAAAAGTTACCGAGGTCATCCTGTTAAACGGATTCGGATAATTTTGCAGCGATGCGTTTTGATCGTTCTTTATTACAGTTAATTGTTTTGAATAGGTAAAGCCACCATCTGCATCAACCATCTTCAACCGGTAATACCTATGACCGCTAACCAGGTTATTATCAGTATAAGCATATTGGGTATTGGTTGTAATACTGTTTGCATTTCCTGATATAAAGGCCAGCCTGGTCCAAGTAGGGCCTGCTGTTTGATATACCGGCATACGTATACGTTCCATTTACAGCACTGGTACCAGCACCACTCACCGCAATTGTATTCTGGGCATTTACCAGGCCGGCGGTCAGCATCAATAAGCCAATGAAACCTGCGGCTACATAAAGCTTTGAGTAAGAGTTTTTCATACAGTTAGAGGTATTGGATTTTGAAGCAGAAATATAGATACTATAAAACACCTGGAGCAGTAACTGACATTACAAATACTTCAAATACGCAAAACCACTTAAAACAGGTAGTATTTTTTCCGTGTTCTAAAGCACCTGCACAGCTTGCGGGCAGCAACTATCAACACCGTAACCAACCGGCCCGGTTATTGCTTATATTTTTTCAGCAAACTCTTTACTCATGAAAACACTAACCGCTCTAACGATCCTGTCCATCTCATTCCTGCCGGCCTGCACTACATTAAGCCCCGATCATATTAAAGACCATCAATGGCTTTATGGCGAAGGATACCGCATTGGCGACAAGCTGCAATTCGACAACAAAACCTTCAGTTTCCACGGCGATACCATCCTGAAAAGCAATTTGCCCATTGCAGTAATTGTAATGACCTCCGGTGATCTCATAGGCAGCAACAACGATATTACCATTCAATCCCTGGCCACCGGCGAAGAAGGATTGTACCACGAGAAATAGTTGAAGAGTTGACATGTAAAGAGTTGACGAGGAAATACATTGCCAACGTTAAAGTATAAAAACACCAATAAGTTGCTAACCTGTTAACTTATCAACCTGTTAACATATCAACTTGTTAACTTCCATTACCGCCTATTGCAAAACCGGTCGGATATCCTTATATTTAAGAGAACAGACATATTTCGAAACCATACCGTACTTCTATGAAAGTGATATCTTACATGGTACCAGCCGTGATGCTATTATTGTCGTTTATTTACAACAATAATCCCTTTATTGTTAAAGAGGAAGCGCAACAGGCTTTTCAATTGTTGAATACCATTCGAAGCAATCCTGAAAAATATTATAAAGACCTTCATCTTAACGCAAAACTGCGTATCACCAAAACGTCTTTACGCTGGAACGATACCCTGGCCAAAGTTGCCGAAGCCAAAGCGCTTGATATGGCCAAACGCAATTACTTTAACCACGTAAATCCCGACGGATACGGTATTAATTATTTCATTCAGCAAAGCGGCTATAAGCTGAATGCTGACTGGTTAAAAGATAAAAAAGAGAATTTCTTTGAATCACTTGCATCGGGTCATGGATCAGGAGCAGAAGCCATTAAATCGTTGATCATTGATGCAGGTGATGCTACCAAAGGTCACCGCGATCATTTATTGGGCATTGGCGATTGGGATGCCACCCTCGTTGATATAGGTATTGGCTTTGTAAAAAGTGATGGTAGCCAATATCAATCCTACACTGTCATTATTATTGCCAAACACGACTGGTAGAGAGCAATAAAAAAAGAAACCGTGCCACGGTTTCCCCTTTCCCGCAGAAGCGGGACTCAGGACCATGACACGGTTAAATAAAAAACGCTTATTTCGCAATCCCCAATGGTGAGAAATATAAAAATGCTATCAGAATAAACACCAACACAAACACCGACAAGATCACATCTATTTTCGTCCAGCTGGCGCGCGAGGCCGCTTTATCTTCAGCCACCGTAGTAGCAAACGTTAATCCACGCAGTTGCTCTTCAGACGGCTTCTCACTCAACAGGCTTACCACTACCATCAGTACGATAGAGAAAAGAAACAGGGCTATACAGAAGTAAAGGAAATTCACCGTGGCAAAACTATGCAGGAAGCCGCTTAAATGCTCCCGGTTCAACTCCAGGATAATACGCACCATCCCGATAATAAATCCTACCACCATAGCTGAATAAGCGCCTTTGGCATTGATACGTTTGGAGAATACACCCAGCAGGAACACCGCTGCAATAGGCGGCGCCAGGTACGACTGTACGCTTTGCAGATACTGGTACAATACACCTGAGATGCCTTTCATGATCGGGATCCAGATCATTCCCAGCACAACAGCAATACCGGTGGCAATACGGCCCACTTTTACCAGTTGGTGATTGCTTGCATTAGGCCGGTACTTCTGGTAAATATCCATGGTAAACAAGGTTGAGCAGGCATTGTATACGGCCGCCAGCGAACTCATCAGGGCAGCCAATAAACCACCCGCCAGCAAACCGCGCAAACCTACCGGCATCAATTCTTTTACCAGTGTAGGGAACGCCTGGTCGCCGTTTGGCAATACAATTTTGCCTTGTTTTGCCAGGGTGTAAGCAATAATACCCGGGATCATAAATATGAAGAAAGGGAACAGCTTCAGAAAGGCGGCAAAAATAGTTCCGCGACGTGCCTGCTTTTCATCGCGGCCGGCCAAACACCGTTGTACTATATGCTGATCGGTACACCAATACCATAACCCCACAATGGGCGAGGCGAATAAGATACCAAGCCAGGGGAAATCAGGATCAGACAATGGCGGGAACATATTCAGCTTTTCTTTTGGCAGGGAGGATACAAGTGCATCCCAGCCCCCTACTCTATCAAGACCCACAAGCATCAGCGTCAGCGATCCTACGATCAGGATGATAGCCTGTAAGGTTTCGGTATACATAACAGCATGCAAACCGCCTAATACGGTATATATCCCTGTTATAATCACCAATACAATGGCGCCTGTCCAGAAATCAACCCCTAAGAACGAGGTTACCACCAGGGCCCCGGCATAAATAGTTACCGATACTTTTGCAATGATGTAGCTGAGCAGCTGGATGATCGACAACAACATTCTCGACTTGCTGTTATAGCGCCTTTCCAAAAACTCGGGCATGGTATACACCATACTTCGCATGTAGAATGGAACAAATACCCAGCCCAGGATCAGGATGATCCAGGAATGCAGTTCATAATGCCCCATTACCAGTCCCGAATTAGCGGCAGTACCCGCCAGGCCCACTACGTGTTCAGAACCCACGTTGGAAGCCAGGATGGAAGCACCGATCACAAACCATCCCAGGTTGCGATTGGCAAGAAAATAATCCGAGGGAGAATCTTTAGCTTTTCGTATAGACCAGATGGAGATCGCTGCAATCACGGCCATGTAAAGGCCAACGAATATCCAGTCAACTACACCAAGAAAATGCATATGGCAATCGTTTTAGTTTACGTTGTTTGTTTACAAGTCTTCGTTAAAGCCCCAAGAGGGCATAAATGCAAAGTAGGAAGCACGAAGTATGCAAGGCCCAAGATTCAGCAATTCCAAACAATTAGATTGTTGCCAATTACCTATCGCCTATATCATACTTCCTACTTCCTACCTGCTATGTATCGCGTATCTAAACTAGATGTACTGATTGATCATATTCTCCAGCCACTCCTGCTTACCGCTGATCTGTTTGGGCTCGCCGTTCGACAATGCGAACTCACGCAGATCTTCCAGCTTTAACGTACCTCCTTCAAACTCTTTTCCTTTACCGCTGTCGAAAGAAGCATAGCGGTCTTTGCGGAATTTTTTATACTGAGATTTCTGCAATATTTTATCAGCAACCACCAGCGCACGGGCAAAATTGTCCATACCACCAATATGCGCCGTGAAGATATCTTCCAGGTCGGTAGAGTTACGACGTGTTTTGGCATCGAAGTTTATACCACCACCGCCAAAACCACCGGCTTCCAGGATGATGAGCATGCTTTCAACCATTTCACTCAGATCGATCGGGAACTGATCGGTATCCCAACCATTCTGATCATCACCGCGGTTGGCATCGATGCTACCCAGCATTCCGGCATCGGCAGCTACCTGTAACTCGTGCTGCATGGTATGACCAGCCAGCGTTGCATGGTTTACTTCAATATTTAATTTAAAGTCTTTATCTAGCCCGTAATGACGTAAGAAGCCAATCACGGTAGCGCTGTCATAATCGTATTGGTGTTTGGTAGGCTCGCAAGGTTTGGGCTCAATAAAGAATACACCTTTGAACCCTTGTTTGCGGGCATAGTCACGCGCCATGGTTAAAAAGCGGGCCAGGTGATCCTGCTCACGTTTCATATTGGTGTTCAGCAGGCTCATATAACCTTCGCGGCCACCCCAGAATACATAGTTCTCACCACCCAGTGCAATGGTAGCATCCAATGCATTTTTTACCTGTGTACCGGCATAAGCAACGGCTGCAAAATCAGGATTGGTAGAAGCGCCGTTCATATAGCGCGGGTTGGAAAACACGTTAGCAGTACCCCACAACAACTTCACGCCGCTGGCAGCTTGTTTTTGTTTGGCATAGTCAACGATAGATTGCAAACGGCTTTCATATTCTTTTATGTTAGCGCCTTCATCAACCAGATCAATATCGTGGAAGCAATAATAAGGAACGCCCAGCTTGGTAATAAATTCAAACGCGGCATCCATTTTATCTTTCGCACGTTGTCCCGCATCGCCGGCTGCATCCCAGGCGAAATGTTTTGTACCCGGACCGAAAGGATCGGCACCGGTGTTACAGAAGGTGTGCCAGTAGCATACCGCAAACCGCAAATGCTCTTTCATGGTTTTTCCGGCCACTACCTTGGTTTCATCATACCATTTAAAGGCCAGTGGGTTATCGCTCTCCACGCCTTCAAACTTAATGGAACCAATACCTTTAAAGAATTCTTTGTCACCAGTAATGATGTTCATATGCTAATGTTTATTATTTACCTGAGAAGATTGTTTCTGATTGTGATAAGGCATTAATGGTAATAGCAGAAAAGTCAACGAGACATACAGGCAACGAGGGAAACCAGATATTGAGTTTGTAAGTTAATAAATTGGTCCAACTCCTATCTTCCACTTCTACATGCTACATTGGAAATTCGATATTCCCTTACTTTCTCATTCTTCATTTTTCATTTCCATTCCCTACTAACTAATCAAGTATATTATCAAGCAGTTCTTTCCATTCTTCATACACTGCCTTGTATTCCTTCTTCTTAGTGGGTTCTATGACGGTTAATGGTTTTACCTGGGTGAAGGCTTCTTTTGGTGTTTTGTATACACCGGCTCCAATACCTGCGCCAATAGCGGCGCCTACGCTGCCATCGCAGTTATATAATTCAACGGGCACATGTGTGGTATTTACAAATGCTTCAATAAACAGCTCACTTAAAAACAGGTTGGCTTTACCAGCCCTGATCACCTGTGGATTCATGCCGTTCTCCCGCATAATATCCAGTCCATAGCGGAATGCACAGGCAATGCCTTCCTGGGCAGCACGGAACAGATGTGCCTGCGAGTGCATATTGAGGTCAATATGATGAAAATGCACGCCAATGATCTGGTTCTTCAGCATACGCTCGGCGCCATTACCAAATGGCAATACGCGTAATCCATCGGCACCAATAGGCACTTTGGCCGCTTCACTGTTCATCTGTTGGTAACTGATAGCCGGCGTGAAAATATTTTTTACCCAGCGGTTCAAAATGCCGGTACCGTTAATACATAACAGTACGCCCAACCGCTTTTCATCTTCGGTATAGTTAACGTGTGCAAAGGTATTTACACGCGATTCGGGATCGCAGGTCAGCTCATCGCTTACGCCATAAATTACGCCCGATGTGCCGGCCGTAGCCGCTACTTCACCGGGTTCCAGTACATTTAACGATAATGCATTATTAGGCTGATCACCGGCCTTATAGGTAACCGGTATACCGGCCTTTAATGAAAAGGATGCAGCAATGTCCGCTTTCAGCTGGCCATGGTCTGAAAATACATCCTGTACCGTGGGTATCAGCTTGTCGTCAAAACCATAATGCT
>DASUVL010000707.1:0-2099 GCA_036379015.1 Niastella sp. | reverse complement strand
GGATTGCAATGGAAATCATTGATGCCCATGTTCACATATGGAATTTTGCAAAAGCTGAGTACGAATGGTTAAAGAATGATACGTCGATTCTTAACCGTAATTATGACATAGAAGAGCTGCAGAAAGAAGTGGAAAATACCGCCATAACGGGCGGTGTGCTGGTGCAGGCAGCCAATAATTTCGAAGATACCAACTGGATGTTACAGGTTGCCCAGGCAACAGGTTGGGTAAAAGGGGTAGTAGGCTGGATGCCATTAAAGGACCCATCGTTCACGGCAACTGCCCTCAAAGAGTATCTGGGCAATCCTTATTTTAAAGGAGTACGCCACCTGATACACGATGAACCCGATCCGCAATGGTTATCAAAACCGGCTGTTATGCAAAGCCTTTCTGTACTGGCTGCTTACGATGTGCCGTATGATGTGGTGGGCGTAACGCCGCAACATTTGCTAACAGCGCTTGACGTAGCGCAAAAAGTACCGGAGTTACGATTGATGCTCGATCATATGAACCAACCGCCCATTTCAAGTGGTGACGGTTTTGGGGAATGGGGCGAATTGATGAAAACGGCAGCATCGCATAAGAACTTTTATGTAAAAATATCCGGTCTGGGTACCTGCTCAAAGAAAGGCACAGCCTGGACCGCCGAAGATATTCGACCGTATATTGAATTTGTGCTGGAGCATTTTGGGGAGAACCGTTGCTGCTGTGGAGGCGATTGGCCGGTATCATTACTGGCCGGTAATTATGAGCAAACCTGGCAGCAGTATACAAAGGTGTTATCGAAAACATTAAATGAGGTAGCACTGCAAAAGGTATTACATACCAACGCGGTAACTTTTTACAATTTGTGATTAAAACAAGATTAAAGAAGTATTAAGATATAAGAAGGTATTCATGCTAGCAATGATAAATCTTTATTTTTCGCGTTAATGGGCTAATGTCCGATTGACAATTTATGAATAACGAGGTGCTTTAACCAATGGAAGTAATAACCGGTGTCATATATCATTCAGTAGGAGCGTCCTGTGCAGCCATGTGTTATACGCCACAACGCAAAGTGGCGCGATGGTCGTGGCAAACGTATTGGCTGGCCCAGGCAGCCATTTGCTGGTTAATATTACCACTGGTGATAGCATGGCTTACCATCCCCGAAATAGGCAGGGTATTAGCCGAAGCGCCCACCGATGCCATGGTAAAGACCTTTGTTTATGGGGTGGCATATGGAATAGGTGGTACAGCGTTTGGAATGGCCATCCGGTATGTAGGGTTTTCATTGACCTATGCCATTGCCGTTGGCATTTCCTGTGTGTTGGGCACGTTGTTACCGCCGCTGGTACATGGGCAATTGACAACCTTATTCAGCCAGAATGGCGCGAGCTGGATCATGGCCGGCATTGTGATTGGGGCTTTAGGCATAGCGTGTTGTGGGGTGGCCGGCCGGTTTAAAGAGCATGATCTGAAATTAAATGATATCACCGGGAATTCATTTTCCCTGGCCAAAGGCCTGCCGCTTTGTTTTTTAGCCGGCGTGCTGTCAGCAGTGTATGGGTTTTCAATAGATCAGGGAGAACCTATTGCCGAAGTAGCGGCCAAATATGGCAGTGGAAATTTCAAGATCAATATTGTTTATATTTTTTCAAACACAGGAGCTTTTGTATCTACCCTTATATATTGCATATACCTACACCGCAAAGAAAAAACGTTTGGTGAATACCGGCAAAACGGACCGAACAACCGTTTACTGGTTAATTTTGTCATGGCTGTGCTTACCGGCACATTGTGGTATTCACAATTCTTCTTTTATGGGCTTGGGCATGTGCGCATGGGAAAATACCAATATAGCAGTTGGGCCATACATATGATCATGCTGGTGTTGTTCAGCTCGGTAGCCGGATTGTTGTTGAAAGAATGGGTGAAATGCCGGCAGAAAACGATTGTTACACTTGTACTTGCCCTGGTTATTTTGGTAATAGCGGTGCTTGCCTTAACATATGGAAATTACTTAGGAAGTTTATAGTTTCTGGTTTGTAGTTTCTGGTTGCTTTCCCATTCGGGAAGTATAACATCTATCAGCATGTTGCACCTAAGAACTATAA
>DASUVL010000706.1:0-21627 GCA_036379015.1 Niastella sp. | reverse complement strand
GGCATCGTATGGGTGATTATATGGGCTTCTCTCCCCTACAAAATATAATAAAACGCTTCGGGCCGCTTCTCTTCCGGCAGTTCCTGGTCGTGCAATAACTGACGAAGATCTTTTTCTATGTTGCTGGCAATAGCTGTCATTGGGGTGTCGGTTGGTTTGTTTTCAAAAGGGTCCTGCAAATGGATGGCCATTTTTTCAATCAATAAAAAACAGGCGCTGATGGCTACCACCAACGGCACTTCTAAAAAACCGAAATAATCAATCACCCCAAATGGCAACATGCAGATAAACAACAGGAGTGAAAAGTGAATATACAAACTGTACGTACTGGGAAATACGGTGTTCTTTATGCGCTCGCATTTACCCATGGCATCACACAACCGGGTAAGCGTCTTGTCCAGCTCAATTTGCTGGTAACGGTTCATAAAGCCTTCTTCCAACCCGCGTCGTAAATCGCGTGCATGTTGATCCAGCAAAGCCATTGGCACATTGTTATACCGGCTAAGACTCTCCAGATCGCGACGGCTTAAAAATTTGTGTAGCCCGCCTGTAGGGTTTAACCGGCGTAAGCTTTGCCCGAGCGCATAACACCAGGCAATTTGCCTGTGGACCATTCGTTGCCGCATTTGTTGCACCTCATCTTCTTCATACTGGCTTTCGGTAAAACTCAGTATCTGTCTTGCCAGTGTACGCGAATCGTTTACGATAGCGCCCCATATTTGCCGCGCTTCCCACCAGCGATCATATGCCTGGTTACTTCTAAAACCCAGCAGCAATGATATTACTGTACCCAAAATAGTTGGCACGGCCAATGGTATACTTATAGGTACCGGCCGAACCCATTCATGTACCACTGCAATGGTTAAACTATACACAAGTATTATCAGCAACTCGATCTTCACTTTTCCAAAAACATAGCCAATTGGAATATTCTTTTTTAGTAACATCAATGTAACGTTTAGCGTTCTGAATTAAGCCACAAACATCTCTTCAACCAGCGTTCAATAACCCACCGTGCGTTTCGCAGCCTTACTGTCACCTGTTCAACTTTGCATATTCAGCAGTCGCAACAAGGCTACGGCCTCTTCTTCTACCGCTTTGATCTCTGGAATTGATATAGCCCGGCGTTTGGGTTTGAACTGGCGCAACAACGGAACCCTGCTTTTCTTAAACATCGTTTCGGGGTTTACACTATCGGGATGTACCTGAATAAATTCAAACGGCTCAGGATATACAATAAGATCGATATCATTTGCATCAACAAAATGACGGAATACCGCTGGTGTGTTTCCATATAAATGACGGAATGAAATACTGTGCACCTGCTTTGGATACTGTTGTTTCAATTGTTTGCAGTTGTTTCTAAATGCATCTGTTAACAGATCATGGTACGGCTGTCGCTGATTTCTTATCAGGTCACTTACAAAAAATGGCATTTGAAAAGCGTGGAACATCGTTATGTTCAATACCTGCTCACCCATGGTGTGTATGGCTTTTTCAACCAAATCAAAGGAAGCTGTAGAAAAATCGGTGGGGACCAATACATTGCGCATACTGAAAGCGTTAATTTAATAATTAAGTTTACAGATGCAAAGCTTGCACAATGGTATTAGAACGGCTTAAGAGGCGTTTAAGAATACATTAAAAAGGAAATAAGAATGGGATTAGAAAATTTATCGGGGTTGAGAATATAAGGTGATCTCTACAGTTGTTCCTTTCCCTTCTTCCGATCTTATCACCAATTCCCCCTTGTGAAGCCGTACAATATTACGAGCCAGGGGAAGCCCTATGCCATAGCCTTCAAAGCGACCGGTATTGGAAGCCCGGTAAAAAGGGTCAAATACATATTTTAGCTCCGATGCCGGAATACCAATGCCTTCATCAACAATCCCTATTCTGATCTTTTGCTTCACCACCTGTAAAGTGAGTTGCACAGGTCGATCATTGCTATACTTGCAGGCGTTGGCGGCAATATTGGTTAAGGCCAGCTTTAGTAAATGATAATTTCCTTCCACAGATAACTGCTGCTCATTGGGTGGCAGTTCGTCGAAATGTAGTTGAATCCGGTTGTTGGGATGTAATTCATCCACGGCCTGTTTTACTTCCCACAATAATTCATCCATTCTAACCAGGCTGCGGCGTTGCTTTTTGCCATCGAACCCACTTTGCGCCAATGCCAGCAAACTGCTGGTCAAATGATCCAGCTTGCCGGCTTCATTCAAAATTACCTGCAGGGTTTGGCGGTATTCCTCATTGGTACGGGCTTTTTTAAGGGCAATATCCGCTTCGCCCATGATGGTTGTTAATGGTGTACGCAGTTCATGGGATGCATTGCTTACAAAATTGTTCTGCGTTTCAAAAGCCGTTTGCAACCGGTCGAGCATGGTATTGAACGTATGCGCCAGCTCGGTCATTTCATCTTTTCCCTTTTTGGTTTCTAAACGCAAGTGCAGGTTATGTGCACTGATATCCTCTACTTTACTTATTAGCTGACGAACCGGTTGAAAGGTTTTGCGACTAAAGAAAATACCGACGGTAAATACTAACAATACACCCACTATAAATGTGGCAATCTTCGCCCGGGCCAGGGTGCTTAATAACCGGTTCCCATATTCGTTTACCGCTGATTTTATCACCAGGTAAATACGGCCTTCATCATCATGATACAATATACCTGCATAATGAACACCGTTCTTTTCTATGAAGATCGTTTTGCCTTCTGCGGCTATTATTTTCCGGTAAAATGATTGCGGTAAGTTCGTTTGTACTTGCGGATGAATAATATTCGCAACAGAATCCCAGGTTAATAAATACTCCCGTTCCTGTGGTAATACTTCCAAATATTGCCGGCGCAATTCTTTGTATGAATCAGCTGATACTTTATCCTGTTCAAAACGCATTTTGGCAGCTACCCTTACCCGCAGTTCCAGTCGTTTCAGGAAATCGTTGAAAGCAAACCGGCTTACGAAGTAATAGGTGGTTATGCTGATGAAAAGGATCAACAATGCCGTAAGCACAGTAAAAAGCACCGCGGTTTGTGTTTGTATCTTCACCGGTTTTAGCTTTTTTTATCTTCTTTAAGTATATAGCCCATACCGATCATGGTATGGATCAATTTCTGCGCAGGATTGGAATCGATCTTTTTTCGCAGGTAGTTCACATATACATCCACTACATTGGTGCTCATATTAAAGTCGATCCCCCACACATTTTCAAGCAGCTCCATCCGACTCAGCACCCGACCCCGGTTTAGTAACATAAATTCAAGCAGGCGATATTCCGTTGCAGTAAGGTTCACGGGTTCTCCATTTAAACTGGCTGCGCGGGTACTGGTATTCAGGGTAAGTATCCCGATTTGCAGCAAATCGGCCGGACTATTATTCCCCGGAGATTTACGCCGGATCAGGGTCCGTAGCCGGGCTTCCAGCTCAGCAAATTGAAAGGGTTTAACCAGATAATCATCAGCGCCACTATCGAGCCCGGCCACAATGTTTTCTGTAGTGCCCAGCGCGGTTAACATCAGAATAGGTGTATCTATTTGTTGTCGCCGCAATTGTTTGCACAATTGCATACCATTCATACCCGGCAACATAATGTCGAGGATCATTACATCAAATTGGTTCTTTACAGCCATTTCATGACCAATGAGGCCATCGGGCGCTACCGTCACTTCATAACCGGCTTCTTTCAGTCCCTTATTCAACATACCGGCCAGTACTGCTTCATCTTCAACTAAAAGGATCTTCATTCCTGCATTTATTTACATGATCATTTTGAAAGCGCTCCCCGCAAAAATAGCCACGAACGATGAAACCGTAAACAATGCATTGGAAGTAACCGGGTATCGTTAAATATTATCCATTGCTTTTACTGGTACAATGAAAGTTTTTTAACGAATCTTTCATGTTCGTTTACATATTCAATTTCTGTATTAATGACTGTTAAAGATGAATACCTTTGCAACATCAAACATTGCAACATGGCTATCCGCATCTTTATTACAGGGGGTACTTTTGACAAGGAATACAATGAACTGAACGGTGAGTTGTATTTTAAAGATACTCACTTGCAGGAGCTGCTTACATTAGGGAGAAGCCGTTTACAGGTGAGTATTAAAACCCTCATGATGATCGACAGTCTTGAAATGACGTCCGAACACCGGGGCTTTATTGCCAATGAATGTCAGCAATGTGAAGAAAATAAGATCGTTATTACTCATGGAACCGATACCATGGCAGAAACAGCCCGGATATTGGCGCAACAGGTAACCGGTAAAACCATTGTATTAACCGGCGCCATGATACCTATTAAGTTTGGTAGTTCCGATGGCCTGTTTAACCTGGGCAGCGCACTCGCCTTCGTACAATCCCTTCCGCCCGGTGTATATGTTGCCATGAATGGCCGCTATTTTAACTGGGATAATGTTCGTAAAAACAGGCAGACCGGTATTTTTGAAGAATTGAAAGCCATACCTCATCAATAGTGAAGTGGCATGGCTTTATGCTATGCAGTTATTTTTTGGGAGGCAGCGCGAAAGCGATCGCTTCATGCTCGAAATGTCCTTTATGTGCTCCATCGCAAAAAGGTTTGTTCTTCGACTGACCACAACGGCATATTGAAACTAATTCCCGTCCGCCCAGATCATATACACCCCCGTTTTTATCTACAATTTCAAAATCACCTTCCAGGCGTATAGATCCATTGCTGTTTACCGTAATCTTTGTTGTTGCCATTGTATTTGAATATGATGTTGAGGACGCAAGATAGAAGAATTCATCAATAAATAGCAGAGATGGTTATTTCCTTACCATTAAAAACAACATGTTCTCCTGCTTTTTTATGATGAAATTGTTTCGCCAACGGTGCCTGTGGAGAGAGGAATATGATCCCTTTTCCTTCTACAGTTTGTTTACCTAATCCGGCGGCAAGGAAAAAGACTATTTCTGCACATTCAATACAAGCGCCGGTAGTTACCATTGTATAAATAACATCTGTTCTTACAGCGTTCAATAATGCCAGTTCATGAATTTGTTGTGCCAGCTGTCTTGAGTGCATCTCTTTGTCGAGCTGGCTCATTGCCCTTGACGTTTCATACTTATCACCTGCCGAACTTTTTTCCTCACTATTGGCGGCTTCCTGGGCATTATTGATCAGCGTTTTGGCAACGGCTATCCGTTGCTCAATAATTTGCTGAGCAGCCAGCTTCAGTTTGTTTTTAAATGCTATTTTTTCCGGTTCTGTCACAGCCACTAATTTAGGTGAAAAGAACCAATACCGTCATTTGTTAAAATAAACCAAAAACAGGCTCATATTATCTCATTGCCTTATGTAAATGGCAAAAGGGCGCATCTGGTAAAAAACATAAGTATATGAACACCCTGAATAAGCTGTCTGCAAGTTGCCTTTTGATCATGGGCGCCATGAGTATGATGTATTCCAAAACCCCGGCTGTTACAAATAAAAAATCAATCGATACACCATCGTTCCAACCACCCGCAACGCACGCCCCCAAAAAAGTTCAGGTAGCCGTGTTGCTCGATGTGAGCAACAGTATGGATGGCCTTATTGGGCAAGCCAAGGCGCAATTGTGGAACATGGTTAGCGTATTAGGAAGAGCCACCTGTAATGATGTGGCGCCTACCATTGAAATTGCCTTATATGAATATGGCCGTCCAACCAATGACATGCGCTCCGGTTATGTAAAACAGATCAATCATTTTACCAACGACCTTGATGAAGTATCCCGCAATCTTTTCAGACTTACCACCAATGGTGGTGATGAATATTGCGGACATGTTATGTACACGTCGCTAACCAGTCTGGAATGGGATGCAAACCCCGATAACTACAAAGTCATTTTTATAGCCGGTAACGAAGATTTTTTACAAGGCGATATCTCTTATACCCGCGCCTGTTCTGAAGCAAAGAAAAAAGGCGTGATCATAAACACCATTTATTGCGGCGACAGAAACCAGGGCATTCGCGAACACTGGAACCTGGGCAGTGAATGCGGCACAGGTAGTTTTACCAACATCAATCAAAATGCCGAAGTAATTGATGTAGCTACTCCATATGACACCGTTTTATTTCAATTGAACATTCAACTAAACGGAACTTATATTGGTTATGGACAGGCCGGCAAAGCGGCTTCTTCCAAACAGGAAGAAGTGGATAAACTGAATTACGGCATGAATAAGGCAGCGGCAGCGCAACGCGTTTCAGTAAAAGGAAAAAAACAATTGTACAACAACTCAAGCTGGGACCTGGTTGATGCCAGTCAGGACGATGCGTCTGTACTGGATAAAGTAGAACTCTCTACCCTGCCCGATAGTTTAAAGACAAAAAGTCGTGGGGAAATAAAGCAAATTGTAACAACCAAAAGCAAAGAACGGACTGCCATCCAAAAAGAGATCTCAGCGGTATCGGTGAAAAGGGAGGCATTTATTGTTGCGGAAAAAGCACGCCGTTCAACAAATAATAACGAACCAACCCTGGAAAGTGAAATTGAAAAAATAATCAGGCAGCAAGCTAAAAAATATAACCTGATCATCCAATAACAGCATAGGACGGTTCTCTCAATAAACAAGCGGAGGTAGTTAATAAATACAAGATTTAATTAACTATCTCCGCTAATCTTTTTTAAACCCAAGACCTTAAAACGGCAGATCATCATCACCAGCCGATGATGAAGATGCTTCAAAAGTTCCGGGCATATCATTGTTGTAATTGGTATCGGCAGCCGCACCGCCTGCACCACCTTTTTTGGAAACCAATTTCCAGGCTTTTACATCGGTATACCAACGACCATTATATTCCCGGCTTTCCACATCAAAAGAAACATCAACCATATCGCCGGGTTTAAAGCTGCCCATATCAATTTTATCGCCCCATACGGCAATACATATTTTTTTTGGATAGGTGTCACCGGTTTCAAGAATAAACTCCTGTTTTTTCCAGGTACCATTTTTCCCCTGGCCCGTTTGAACCTGTAAGAATTGAACTATTTTACCACTGATATCCATAATTAGTATTTTTCTGTTATACCGTCGCCAAAGGTATGTTTACCATTCACATTTCTAAAAAAGTTACTGCACAATTTTTTAACAGGCCTTAAAAAGATAAAGAATCCGGATCAACATTATCCACATCATCATTGTCGTCTTTGAGCCCCAATTCTTTACAGGTGCACCATTCGTTAAACGGACAGGTAGGGGGATCGTAGGAACAAAATTCAATGGTCTCAAATCCGCTTTCCACAATGGCCACTTTTCGTTCAAGTATACTGATCAGCAAGGCGTATTTTCTGGGAATGGGTAATTTATCAGGCAGTTCAACGCCAATATTCCAGGTAAATAACAATCTTTCAAATGCATGGCTCAATGCCTCCATTTGTTCGTTTGTTAATTTATCAACCGGTGGGAATTGCTCTTTTTGTAAGCCGCAATAATAACTGAAATCATGATCAGGTTCACTTTCAAGCCAGCGCTCTACTTCTTCAAAGTATCGCTCTATGGCTTCCACATCATTTTCTGCACCTATGGAAGAGTAGGCTTCCCGTTGCTCTTCCCGGCAGGCTTCGGCAATATCCGAAAGAAGGTGGTTAATATAGGACTGCATATAATTAAACGTCAATTATGCAAGCATAACCGTATTTAATAATAGTAATGAAATAACAATCGATTAAATGAAGGGTTTGTTTTTCGGATGCGGCTTTGGTTGAATATAACAGGGGAAAAGGATTGTACTATAACCCATACCGTTATATTCTGTTTATTTTTATTATATGGAAAGTTAATAATTATTGCAATAAAAAAAGCAGGAATTTAATATCCCTGCTTCATTTTATTTTTTACAATATCGTGTTATCAGGCTGCCATTCTGTTGTATAACTGATCGCCAATTGCCTCAGCGACTTTAGGAGGAATGTTATTCGCAGCAGCCCCCCGGTCAATGGCAATTATTCGTTTCATTACCGGATGCCATCCAAAAATATACACAGGACTTCCATTTACACTTACCCGGAATTGCGTTTCCATAGTATAGGTTTGAAATGAGGTGGCTTTTACAAAAAAAGGAATTTCATCAACCGTCATTTCAAATACCTCCGTTCTCGTTACATTTTTTTTTGTTTTCATAAGAACCTCCTTTTAAAAAAGTAATAAATACAGGTAATTTCCCAACAACTATGCCGGAATGGCCATGCCATACCTGTTGCCGGAGATGTACTTTTTCACATTTTTATCAGGAGAGTCTACAATAGGCGCAATATGATTTACCGCCCGGGTAAATGGGTAATTAAAACAACATACTGTGGAAACTATACACCTTACGAGCCTCTTTGTGCACGCCCGGTTACGCGAGTGGATTTGGCTGCTCCTTTACTATTGCTTTTCCCTTTTGTTGGAATAGGAGATTGTTTGCCTGCAGGTGGAATGCCTTTCTTCTTGTCTTTATTCTTATTAGTGTTAAACAGTGACATAAAATACAATTTTAAACTTGTAAAGTTACAAAAGCCATGCAAATTTTAATAACGCGCTTTGAAGTGTTCAATATAACGAATTACGCGATACAAACGTATACATTACTGCTTGTTACACAGAAATTTGGGAATCTTTTACAAAAAAAAGCCATCCTGCAACAGATGACTTTACTTTTTCATGGCTTAATCTTACTGATAAAACTTATCAACCGAATTGCCGCACAAGGTCTGTTGCTCGTCCACCGTATACTATCACCCGTTATTCCATAATCATCTGTTATTCAAATAATAACACCCCGTTGCCGACTAATATTCGGTAACACACTACAAATTTACAATAAATTTCTTAAAATATTGTTGCATTCAGAATATTATTCAGAAATACCCTAATTTTACAGAAAATTCATCGGAATGGATGTCATTTTAGATAATACTGATCTGCAAATCCTGGAGCGCATGCAGGCCAATGCCCGCATTTCAAATGCCGATCTGGCCCGCGAATTAAATATGGCTCCATCGGCCGTGTTGGAACGGGTTAAAAAACTGGAGCAGAAAAAAGTGATCCAGGGTTATACAACCCAGATCAACCCGGCCACGGTACAGCAAAAATTGCTGGCCTTTATTTTTATACGTTCTTCAGAAGGATTTACCTGCAGTAGTAACACCGCCCAGGCTTTAGCGGCTATACCAGAGGTGCAGGAAGTACATCACATAGCCGGTGAAGATTGCTACCTCATTAAAGTTCGCACAGCAGATTCATCGTCATTGATGAACTTAATGCGACAAGAGCTACAAAAGATCCCCAACATCGCATCCACTAAAACAACCATCGTTTTGGAAACCGTGAAAGAGCAACAACAATTAGTGATTCCTAAAAATTAACCTTATGTCGAATGCATTAAAAAAAAGCGCTTCTCCTGTAATGGTCGTAATTGCCTTTGCAATCGTGTACCTGGTTTGGGGCTCAACGTATTTCTTTATTCAACGTGCTATTGAGCACATCCCTGTTTTTATTTTAGGTTCTGTCCGTTTCGTTATTGCGGGTGGATTATTATTAGGTTGGGGTTTATTTAAGGGAGAAAAGATCTTTAACTGGTCACATATAAAACCGGCCATTGTTAGCGGTTTGCTCATGCTGTTTATTGGCAACGGTGCTGTTATCTGGGCCGAGCAATCGCTGGCCAGCTCACTGGTAGCCGTACTGGTTTCATCGGCACCCATCTGGTTTGTTGTATTGGATAAACCCAAATGGAAGGAAAACCTTACCAGCCGTCCCATTATCATTGGGTTGATCGTAGGTTTTATAGGCGTGATCTTATTATTCAGCGAACAAACTTCCAAAGCATTGGGTGCAGGCAACGGGCACCAGGTAATAGGATTGATCGTATTGATCATCGGCGCCATGAGTTGGGCCGGTGGTTCTTTATATTCCAAATACAAATCAACAGCTACTTCTGCAACGGTGAATTCAGGCTGGCAAATGATGGTGGCGGGTATCGCCTTTATCCCCGGTAGCTTTATAAATAATGAATGGAGCACTTTTGATGTGCAATCAGTAACGGCCAGTTCATGGTTTTCGTTGATCTACCTGATCACAATGGGTTCCTTAGCTGGTTTTAGCGCCTATGTATGGTTGCTGCAAGTGCGGTCTGCCACACAGGTAAGCACTTACGCCTATGTAAACCCCGTAGTAGCGGTTTTATTGGGTGTTTTATTTGCCGGTGAACATATGACCTTATTGCAAATAACCGGATTGGCTGTTATTCTGTTAAGCGTGCTGTTGATAAACCTGGCAAAATATCGCAAAGAAAAAAAATCAGGAAAAGAATCCGTTCCTTCTCCTTCTGTAAAGAGTAATATCGTTATTTCTCCCAGGCAGAAAATGGTGAGTTATAAGTAAAACAATACGCAGAAGGCTTAACGCTAAACGCGGAACGCGAAGAGAACAAAATATTTCACTTTAACCGGCCGGCGGTGCTCTCCTGAAATTTCGGGAAGCATGGCTGGCCGGTTTTGTATTGGTGCACCTGCTGATTGTTCCTTACATTTTGTGTTAATTGTGGGCTGGTAATGCCCCGTTAATTGGGTTTAATTGTATATTGTGGCAACCCCGGAAAAGACAAAAACACAGGAACTGACATCCACCGGCTTAATGCCGGGAATTGTTGTTATTTGCTTTCATCCTGAAACTTTTACCCGCTACCGTTGAAAATAATAAGGCTTATTACTACTTTTATCGCTGTACCTTAATATTAGTTTTTTTAACATTTAACCTGTACTGTACCTATAATCTCTGATCTATGAAAAAGGGTGTAAAAATCTTCTGGTGGGTCTTTTTTAGCGGATTGTTATTAGGAATTCTGCTTATTGTTTCTGCCAGTATTGGTTTATTGGGCAAAATGCCTTCCATTAAAGAGTTATCAAATCCAACCGCCCTCATAGCCAGCCAGGTGTATGCTGAAGATGGCAGCCTCATTGGCAAATACCTCATCGAAGACCGTATTGATGTTGAATATAAAGACATCAGCAAACAGGTGATGAATTCACTGGTAGCTACAGAAGACGAGCGTTTTTTTTCACATAATGGAATAGATGGCCGCGCCCTGATCCGCTCATTTGCTTCATTTGGCACCAGCGGTGGCGCCAGTACCATTACCATGCAAACGGCTAAGAACCTGTTTACCGAAGGCTGGGGTACGCGCAACATTTTTCTTCGCATGATCCAGAAATTAAAGGAGGCTATTATTGCCGTAAAGCTGGAGCGTAATTTTTCTAAAGAAGAAATTATCACCCTTTACCTGAACACGGTTGCGTTTGGCGATAATGTTTACGGAATTAAGAATGCCGCCAAAACATTTTTTCAAAAAGAACCTGATGATCTAACAACATCAGAAGCCGCTGTGCTGGTAGGTATGCTGAAAGGCGAGATCTACAATCCCCGCCGTTTTCCCGACCGGGCAAAATCAAGAAGGAATACCGTATTACATCAAATGGTTAGAAGTAATTTTTTAACCGAAGCAGAAGCCAATGCATTAGGTAAAGACCCTATAAAACTGAACTATAAAAAGCTGAATGAAAACACCGGGTTGGCGCCATACTTCCGGGGTGTATTGGGTGAAGAATTAAAAAGGTGGTGTAAGGAACATGAGAACCCTGCTACCGGCAAGCCTTATAATTTATATAAAGATGGTTTGAAAATATATACGACCATCAACCCACGGCTGCAACAATATGCCGAAGAAGCGGTTTCCCGCCATATCCCCAACATGCAAAAAATATTGAATGCTCAAAAGAATATTAAAAACGGATCGGTATGGAAAGAGCACGAAAATATTTTGGAAGCAGCCATGAAACAAAGCGATCGCTGGAAGAACCTGAAAAAGGAAGGCGTTAGCGAAGATGAGATTCGTAAAACATTCCAGGTTAAAACACCTATGTCGGTTTTTGCGTGGAACGAAAAACGGGAAATAGACACCCTGATGACGCCTTACGACAGCATTAAATATTGCAGGCAAATGCTGCAGGCTGGTTTTATGGCCATGGACCCGCAAACCGGCGCCATAAAAGCCTGGGTAGGTGGTATTGATTTTAAAACATTCAAGTTCGACCACGCTAATATCAATACAAAACGGCAGGTAGGTAGTACCATTAAGCCTTTACTGTATGGGCTCGCTATTGAAAATGGCGGCTTTACGCCAACAACACCGGTTGAAGACGTACAGCAGAATTTTGAAGGGTTTGGTTTAGTGCCCGCCACCACTACATCCTGCTCCAATCAAACCATGCCTATGGCCGAAGCGCTGGCTCAATCGCGCAACTGTGCTACAGCTTATATCATGAAACAATTAGGCAGCAAAGGCAATGAGGCAGCAGTGCGGTTTGTTGAGTTTTTGAAAAACTGTGGTGTTAAAACAGAAATTGATCCGGTACCGGCCATTTGTCTGGGTAGCGGCGAAACTTCCCTGTATGAAATGATGCAGGCATACAGCATGTTCCCGGCTGGTGGTTTCTCTGTAAAACCTATGTACATCACCCGCATTGAAGATAAGAACGGAAACACCCTGCAGGCATTTACTTCAGAACGTAAAGAAGTGATCAGTGCGGCTACTGCCTATAATATCATTACTATGATGAATGGTGTTATGAAATATGGTACCGGTAAGCGGGCGGCCAGCTATGGTATAAATGTTACGAATATTTCGGGCAAAACCGGCACCACCAATGATAACAGTGATGCCTGGTTCATGGGCTATTCACCACAACTGTTGTGCGGCGTATGGACGGGTTGCGATGATCGCTTTATCCGCTTCAGCAGCACCTCTGTTGGTCAGGGTTCTTCTTTGGCGTTACCGGTTTGGGCTTATTTTTATTCAAATTGTTTAAAAGATAAGAACACGGGACTGGATAGTAAATTAGCCTTTGTAAAACCTGAAGGAATGGCGACAGATACTTTGATCGACTGGAGTAAAATGAAACCTGTCCTCGACGAAGGCGCTCAAAGCACAGGTAGCAACAATGCTTCTGATTACGATGCTCCCGCTCCTACAACACCGGCTCCCGGCGGTAAAAAAGACAGTGTTCCCAAAGCAGCTCCTTTGCCTAAAAAACAAGATGATTATTAAAAAAGTCGTAAGTTTTAGGTTTTAAGTAATAAGTAATTTCAGGGCCGACTAAAAAATTTTAGTCGGCCTTTTTCTTTTAAATTGCTGATCATTGATCCAGGAATTCACATCAGAAACAATATTATATCTGCATGCACCAATCATTTCTGTCAGTCACCGTTGCATTCATTCTTTCTTTATCATGTATAGGACAACCCAAACCGGTATATAACCCGTCAGAAACTTTTGCGCCGGGATTTTATGCTGATAAGGGCAGCGCCATCCGCTCGGCCAATGGGGCGCCCGGACCATCCTATTGGCAAAACCGCGCCGATTATACCTTGCAGGCAACTATTGATACGGTGAAACAGCAATTGACCGGCTATGCCATTATCAGGTATACCAATAACAGCCCCGATTCATTATCGTCTTTATGGTTGCAGCTCGATCAGAACATTTATCAAAAAGGAGCGCGAAGCAATTACCTGTTTGATCAGCAACCGGAACTGTTTACAACGGGTTATGAACTTGACCAGGTGCAATTAGAGCAGGACGGGAAAATTATAACCGCTAATTATATAGTAACCGATACACGGATGCAGATCCGGCTTGACAAAGCCCTGCCTGCCAAAAGCGGAAAGATCAGTATTCGCATTAAATATCATTACACCATTCCCGGCGCTTTTGGCGGTCGCACCGATTATGTGAAAACAAAAAACGGGACCATTTATGAAATAGCCCAATGGTATCCACGTATGTGTGTATACGATGACCTGGATGGATGGAATACATTGCCATTTTTAGGAAGTGGTGAATTCTATTGCGAATATGGCAATTTTGACTACAGCGTAACGGTACCGTGGAATATGATCGTTGCCGGCGCCGGCGAACTGCAAAATGCGAATGAAGTACTTACCCCTCAGCAAATAGCGCGACTGGCCGCCGCCCGTAATAGTGATAAAACAGTGATCATCCGTTCAGCGGCTGAAGTAACCGACCCGCATAGCCGGCCGGTGCAAAAAGGTATGCTCACCTGGCGATTCAAAATGAATAATACACGCGATGTCGCGTTTGGTGCCTCCGCGTCTTTTATCTGGGACGCAGCAAAGGTTAATTTACCCAATGGCAAACCATGCATGGCCATGTCGGTTTATCCGGTTGAAAGCGATGGCAATGATGCCTGGAGCCGTTCTACTGAATATTTAAAAGCATCTATTGAACATTTTTCCAAAGCCTGGTTTGCATATCCTTACCCTACTGCTATTAATGAAGCCGGCATTGCCGCCGGTATGGAATACCCCGGTATTTTGTTCGATGGCATGAATGATAAAGGCAAGGAATTATACTGGGTAACAACCCATGAAATAGGCCACAACTGGTTTCCCATGATCGTAGGTTCTAACGAGCGCCGCAGCGCCTGGATGGATGAAGGCTTTAATACATTTATTGATATTTATGCATCGGATGCATTTAATAAAGGAGAGTATGCTCCCAAACGTGACAGCGAGTATGCACCCGGCGGCGGTAACCCGGCCGACGAAATAGTACCGCATTTAAGCGACCCTAAAATGCCTTCGATGATGTTGCCTGCCGATGCTATTCCTGAAACGTATCGTCATCCGCTCTCTTATTTCAAACCGGCTTTTGGTCTGTACCTGTTGCGTGAAAATATTCTGGGACACGACCGTTTTGATTATGCTTTTAAAAAATATATAAAGAACTGGGCTTTTAAACATCCTGCCCCCGAGGATTTTTTCCGCACTATGGACAATGAGAGCGGCGAAGACCTCAGCTGGTTCTGGCGGGGCTGGTTTCAAAACAACTGGTCGCTCGACCAGGCCGTACAGCAGGTAACCGTATCTGATAACAAAGCACAGATCGCTATTGCCAACCTCAACAAAATGGTAATGCCCGTGGTTGTTCAGCTAACATTCAATAATGGAAGTTCCCAGAGTATTCAATTGCCGGTTGAAACCTGGCTGCAACATACTACCTATATGTTGTCTGTTCCGGTAACAGCGGCCATAACTTCCGTTACCATTGATCCGGACCATCAATTACCAGATGCCAACCGCCAAAATAATGTATGGCAAAGTAAGTAAGCAGGCGAAGAACAGTACTACCTTTAGTTTATAAATACAGGAACGAATGAGCCTGACAGAGAAACTATTATTCCTTTCCGTTGGATTTCTGGTGATTATTTTTATTGCCATTGGTTCATTGAACAAAAGCGATAAGCTAAAACTGTTAAAAGAAAAATACGAAGCGGCACTACAGGGAACCGATAAAGAAGAAGCTATTGCAGCCGGTCAGGTTTATTATCGTTTTTTACGCGGAGGTGAACTGACCATTGAAGATGAAAGAACTATTTTCAAAGATACAGCCCACCTGCCGGAAAAGGAAATGGGTAATGAAGAATGAAAAATGAGAAACAGAGAAATGAGAAAGTAAATATGGAATATTGAATCTTCCCCATTAAGGAGACAGAGACTCCGGTAGTCCATTTAATTTTACCCCGCATCCCAAATACGTAACACCGTTATACTTCGCTTCTACTTTATATTCATACCAGTTATCACTCATGCCATCGCTGCAAAATTGGGGGGTAATAATTATTTGCATGGAAGCTGAATCTTTTTGAATATTATATATATACTGTCCATTTTGCAGTACGGCCGCCACATAGGGGAATACGGCCGGTTGGCTGCTATCTACCTGCAAAAAGCTGATCTGTTTATCCTTATCTATTTCCATCAACCAGAAAGGCTCATTACCGAGTGCAAAAAAATCAATCCCTGCTGATTTCTTTTCCATCCAGGCTATATTATCTGCTCCAATTGTTTTACGGGTAAGGTAACTGTCCGGATTAAGTACCACCGTTGCGCTTGTTAAACTTAATTCGCTCAATCCTTTATTGGTAACAGCAAACCGTTTAACAACCATATTACTCACCAATAATTGCAATTGATCATTACTTGTTTGCCAACGGCCTTCTGTTTCAACAGGCGGTGCATCCTTTCCATTAAATTCATCTTTCATATGGAAGCGGTGATCTTCTAAAAAAAGAATTTTGCGGGTGATATTCCGGCAATCGTTACACGGAATTACCTCGGTATAAAAACCCGGAACAAAAGAGGTGGGCGTACCTAACTCTTCAACATCAATTTGTTGTGTTGAAAATGGCGTATCGGTTGTTGGTGTAATGATAGTGGGTTGTGGCATAGGTACAGACGAAGGATTACTACAGGCTACAACAACCAGCATAAGCAGGCCAAAACAGGATTTCATTGTTATTTATTTTTCCAAAGGGACTGCCATAATAATATTTTCATTACTGCTTTGCAGTTGTAAAAATAATTACATGGTCATTTGGGGGAATAATATGTACAAAGAATGGGCCGTTGTTAATAAAACGGGAATAATCTTATTGTAGTTTTATAACGCATTGAAATTTGCAGTTAATAAGGGAGGGTATCTGCAAAATATTTCTGTCTTTAGTTTAGCAAAAACATAGAAATAGGGTACGGATAGGTGGTATTTTGTCCATTAGTAAATAGGACCTATCCTGCTAGCTTGCTTTGCCTTTGTGTTCCCAAAATTCTTTTACAATTCTACCATTGGCCATTTGCCGGAGCCGTCGCGTAAAGCGCTCGCCTTTTATCTGTCCGGTATCATCCTTACGACCAAGGAGCAATACAATGGCATCCCCCTCTCTGTCCGTTTTAAATGAGAGGTCATAATGATTGCAATGCGTTTCAATGCAAGAAGATGGTTGGTACTTCTTGCGCAAAATTTTTAAAACAGGTTCTTCCAGCTCCATAGTATTAAATTTTTATCATGAGAAATGAATTTCATTTTCATAGTTGGTGAGTCCTGCTTTCATTACCGTAATAATACGTTCGCGGTCGATTAAATCAAAATGGCCAGGGGAAGTTGTTATTTGTTATCAGGCATTATAAAGAATGCTTAAAAAGCTTACTACGTCGGTTAGTCCACCGGTTAAATACGCACGTAGTTTTGATTTGAAAAATGTTACTCTTTTTAAAATGGTTAAAATAATGATGCCATTGATCTCGCGCAATAAATGCATACTTTTTTTCGCACATAATCAAAAACGTGGCATATGATATACAATTCAGGGGAGGATCTATGCGAATAAGGTGTGTATAGCTTTAGGTATGGGCCCAATATGGCCTGGATACATTTTATCGGGGAAGCACGGAACGCGAATCGATTTAAAAATTATAGCAGGTATTTTCTATCAATAAGTTTTAAGAGAGCGGCGTCCGTGTTTAAACGGAAATTGTCATACAGCTTCTTAAAGTTACACTTTTACCATTAAAAAAACATTTCTGAGGCAGAATGTTTTACTGTGTTTCTCACAATTTATCAAAAGTCAAATGGCGGCCATTATATGATTTGTATACCCATATTATACTAAGCTCTTTTCACTATCGTTTATTTCTCAACTTTTTGGGTGCCTGCCCGTTAAAAATACGTACTTTAATAAGCCATGGATTATCTGAAGAAGTATAAGAGCTTTTTATACAGTTATTACCTTAGTTCCGGTGTACGTATTACAGCTGGAGTGGTTTTACCTGCCGTTATTTTCAGCTATTTTGATATGTTGTCACAAGGCGTGGCGGTATCGCTGGGCGCCATGTGTGTGAGCGGCACTGATAATCCCGGCCCTATTCATCATCGCCGTAACGGCATGCTAATCTGTCTGTTGTTTTTGGTAGCAGTAGCTATTTTAACCAGTCTTACAGCCGCCTTTCCGGTTTTACTGGGTATTCTCATCACTGTTTTTTGCTTTGTTTTTTCCATGATCGGTATATATGGCAGCCGTGCCATTTCTATTGGCGTTTCCGCTTTGCTCATCATGGTTTTACAGATCGGACACCCCAGTCAGGGAAAAGAAGTGATCATTCAAGCGGCCTATATATTACTCGGCGGTTTGTGGTATACAGGTTTAAGTTTATTGCTACACAAGTTTGCCCCCTATCGGCTGGCGCAACAGGCATTGGGCGAATGCATGGCTGCTACAGCCAATTATATTCGTATCAGGGCTTTATTTTATGATGGAACAACCGACTTTGAAAAGGCATACCGGCAAATGATCGAGCAACAGGTGATCGTTCATCAGGACCAGGAACTGGTACGGGAGCTGTTATTTAAAAGTCGCTATATCGTAAAAGAATCTACCAATACAGGCAGGACCCTGTTGATGCTTTTCAGAAGCCTGGTCGATCTTTTTGAAAAGACAATGACCACCTATCACGATGATTATAAAGACCTGCATGCCGCTTTTGAAGGTACTGAGATCATGCACCGCTACCGGCAGCTTATTTTACAAATAGCCGCCGAACTGGACGATATCAGTATTGCCGTAAAAAGCGGGCGCCGTTCACGCGAAACAACTGCGCTCGCCGATGCGATCAAAGAAACCCGCCGGTATTATATTGAGCTGCGGAATAAAAAAAGAACTCCTGAAACCCTGGGAAATTTTATTACCCTGCGGAACATCCTGAGCAATATTGAAGACATTGCCAACCGCATTCATACCCTGCATTTATACACCACTTATCAGCAAAAAGTTACAACTACTACCGAACCGGATGACTATGATAAATTTGTGAACCGGCAGGACTTCAGTTTTAAAGTACTTACTGATAATCTAAGTTTGCAATCCAACTTTTTCAGGCATTCCTTGCGGGTAAGCCTGGCCACCCTGGCAGGATATATCATTTCCCTGTCGCTGCATGTTGGCCACAACTACTGGATATTGCTTACCATTATTGTAATACTAAAACCTAACTACAGCCTTACTAAAAAACGAAATTTCGAAAGGCTGTTTGGGACCATTGCCGGGGCCATTGCGGGCATGATCATTCTGTATTTTATAAAAGATAAAACGGCATTGTTCGTGATCATGCTGGTATTGGCGCTGGGCACTTACAGCCTGCTTCGTACCAATTATATGTTGAGCGTTATTTTTATGACGCCCTATGTATTGCTGATCTTTCAATTATTGTACGATACCCCTATTAAAAATGTTCTTACCGACCGGCTGCTCGATACCGGTATTGGTTCGGTCATTGCTTTTATTGCCAACCTGCTATTGGTGCCGGTGTGGGAACACGAACATATTTCAACTTATATAGCAACGGCCATCGATAAAAACACCGCCTGGTTTAAAACAGTTGTTACGGCATTTATAGGTAAGCCGGTATTGCCTACAGAATACCGGGTAAGCCGTAAAGAAGCTTTTGTTGCCTTAGGTAATTTATCAGATGCCTTTACCCGCATGCTGGCAGAACCCAAATGGCAACAAAAAAATATCACTTTAATACATCAGTTTGTGGTTTTCAATCATCTGCTTACATCGCATATTGCCACTTTATCGCATTTCGGACAACAATTTGCCACGATCAATGCAACGAAGGATTTTATTCCCGTAATGAATTATATAGAATCAGAGTTAATTGCTGCAAAAGCCATTGTTAACGGGGAAGAACCGCCTACCGAAACAACCCGGCCACCCAATTGGCAACAGATCGATAAACGGGTAACTACTTTAATGATCAATCGCCAAAAAGAATTGGAGCAGGGCTTAACAGATACCGACACCCGCAAATTATTGCTGCCGGTAAAATCTGTCACCGACGAATTCAGGATCATTCACGATGTGACCGAAGATATCAGGAAGGCGGGGATGCAACTAAAACAAGCAACGTGACAGGATGAAACTAAATTCCAAAAACAAATAACAAGACCCAATACCCCAGGGTTGATTGGGAGATTTTGGGGATAATATTAAACTTAACCGCCCCTTCAGGGGGCACGGGGGTCTTTACTCTTTCATCTTGCCCGACTTCTTCAAATACCGCACAAACAAATACGCAAACCCTAACAAAGGCAAAATGATCGCCAGCAGCAGGTTGCGAAGCTTTGTATCGTGGTTGGTGAGTTCGGGATACTTAAATAATAAGATGAGGGTAATACCGCTGAGCCAGATGTATTGGGTATTATATTCTTTCAGGATCCAGCGCCGCCATTTGAAATGCATACTTTTAAAAGTAGCCGAAATACCTTGCAGCCTGGGAACCCACCGGTTTACCCTATTGGCGTAGTGGTTATATTGTTCGCCGAATTTGTTACGCAGAAAATTTTCTTCGGCCAGTACAATGGTCTGGTATACAAAAAGAAAAAACGGAATAAACACCAACACATACAACAGGGAATTTGACAGCACGCCTACACCACATAACATTAAAATGTTGCCTACATATAAAGGATTGCGGCAATGATTAAAAATGCCACCTGTCACCAGCTCTTCTGCATATACTTTTCCTTCTTTACCACCGCGTATAATATAGGCCAATCCTATAGTAGCACCCCTGATCAACTGACCGCTAATGGTAATAATCAAACCTATGATAACAGGCCATATATAATAATACGGTCCCAGGTACGCAGGCGAAAAAAGAGGTGCGGATGGAATAAAAAGTGCGAGATACAGGAAGAGGAACAAAAAATTCCTGTACCGGAAAAAGAAATTACCGATCGAGATCATTCTTATTAAATGCTTTTAATTTTTTACGGCAATGAGGCCGGAGAAGTTATACCATTTGAAAAATATTTCACAATGCGAAAACCCGGCGTCTCGCAGCATCAGGATGTTTTCGCTTAGTTTATAGGGGATCAATACATTTTCCAGCGCCTCCCGTTTTTGGGAGATCTCCATTTCACTGTAATGCTGCCGTCTTTTATAATTGTAGTAATAATCAATAAAATCGCGATTGAAACAACTGTCTTCCGCCAGAATTTTTTCTACTATGATCACCACCCCATTATCCACCAGGCCATCCATTATCTTTTTGATCAATTTTTCGCGGTATAACGGTCGTACGAATTGTAGTGTTAAACAAAGGATTACGACCGATGCATTGTTTATTTCTACCCCATTATTCAGATTCCCTACACACAGATCATAAGGCCTGCTAATACCTGCATCATCGAGCTTTGTCTTACATTTTTGCAACATATCAGCCGAATCATCAATGCCTACAAAACGTATATCCTTTGATATCGTTTGATCCATCAACAAAAATGAAGTCCCGGTAGAACAGCCCAGATCGTACACATTGGTTCCATCAAGTGCATGATTAGCAGCCAATTCTGCAATCATCCGCTGCATTTCGGCATAAAACGGGACCGACCGGTTCACCATATCGTCGAAAACATCGGCTACTTTCTTACTAAATGTAAAGTCTGCCGGTTTTACCGCCTGCTGTTTAAAAACTTCATCCTTTAGCATCGATCTGGTTTCTTTTGGTTTTATAATGAGACGACAATCCTTGTTGAACATTGCTATTTTGTCATAAATAATTGTACCAGGAACCGCTTAAAAAGGTGATTTTTATACAATTTCCCTCCCTGGGAATATCCAATTTACTCAAAAATGGATAAACAACCTATCATGTAGGCCAGTTTGCCGTTACAACTAGACAAAATGGCAATTTGTGTAGACGAAGCCCTATATAG
>DASUVL010000705.1:0-4358 GCA_036379015.1 Niastella sp. | reverse complement strand
CAATTCAGAACAACAGATTCAATTGAGATCATCTTAAAGTTGATAACCAAAGCTAACAAACTAAAATACACCAGAGAGGACAGTACCTACATCATCCATCAGTAGGCAGCACATTAAGCAGTAAGTAAACCATACTAATTTATAAGCGGTGCCCCGGGCAGGAATTCGTTTCCAATCCGGGCAACAGGACCGCTTTTACTTAAAAATTGCAAGCTATATGAGATTAACGATTGTTAAGCCAGGGGCATTTATATTGCCCCTAATCTTCCTTGGTCAACTCTTATTTCCCTCATCAGCCAACGCGCAGCAAAAGAACAGCACCGTTACCGGAGTTGTTTCAAATGAACAGAACGAACCACTCCGTGGTGTTACCGTCATTGCCCGAAATACGAAAACCAACTTTTCGGCCGGAAGCAATTCTGATTCTGCCGGGGTTTTTAATTTTCCGGGGTTACCAGCAGGCGGCCCGTATAACTTTTCGTTCTCTGTGGTAGGTTATGCGAACCAAAACTTAAACGGTTACACGTTGAAAGAAGGCGCTTCCTTATCACTGGTTGTTTCCCTGAAGGAAAGTATATCCTCGCTTGACGAGGTGGTGGTAGTAGGTTATGGCACCCGTAAACGGAGTGAAGTAACCAGTTCTATCGTCAGCATCAATTCAAAAGAAATTCGATCGAGGCCGGTGCAGAATGCCATGCAGGCATTGCAGGGCAAGGCGGCCGGTATAGACATTACCTCGAATGAGCGGCCGGGTGAATTGGGCAAAGTGCTGATCAGAGGGGTACGGTCTTTAGCGGGTGGCAGCGGCAGTATCAATGAGCGCGCCAATGATCCCCTGTATGTGGTTGATGGAATACCCCTCAACTTTGGAAGCATTGCCTCGGTAAACCCAAACGATATTGAAACGATCGACATCCTCAAAGATGCTTCTGCTACCGCTATATACGGATCGAGGGGCGCCAATGGTGTTATACTTATTACCACTAAAAAAGGTAAAAGCGGCAGTATTAATCTCGATTATGTAGGTACCGTGACCGTTGAAGATATCCAGGACCGGATGGAGTTAATGAACTCCGCGCAATATGTAGAGTTCCGACGCGATGCCTGGCGGCGGGCCAAATACCTTGACCCGGCAGTGAATCCAGCCTCAACATATCCCGATGTACCTACTATGACCGATGACCAGAAACTTTTCGGCGGCGATGCTTATGCCTGGGCAAACGTGAAGAAGGGTTGGGTAAATGGCGCCTGGGACGGCAGTTTGGTAGGAACAACCGACTGGAGAAGTATGGTAAAACAAACCGGTATTACCAATGACCATATCATCAGCGTTAGCGGCGGATCACAAAAAGTAAAAGCGTATGCATCCTTTGGCTACCTGAAACAAAAAGGCACCCAGCTTGGACAGGACTTTACCCGTTATTCTTCCAAATTCAATATAGAGATCAACCCGGTTAAGTGGTTTAGCTTTGGAAGCAGTATAACGGCTACTTATGGTTTGCAGAACTTTGGATTTTCAACATCCAGTGCTACCGGGCCCGGTTCGTTATATGCGGCGGCGGCTGGCATGTTACCGTTTGCTGTTCCATTTGACAGTACAGGAAAACGGATCAATTTGCCCGGAGCAGATGTTAATATAAACAGCCCTATAGGGGAGGAAAATTATAATATCAACCTGCGCAAGACCCTGCGTGCATTAGGGGCATTTCATCTTGATTTCACACCGCTGAACGGATTGCGTTACCGGCTGAGCTTTGGGCCTGACTATAATAATTTCTACAATGGCCGTTTTATGGATTCCATGTCAATCAACCGTGGAAGCGGTCAGCCTGGTTCCAGTAATTATGCCCAGTTAAACCAGGATAACAGTTTTGCCTGGACGCTGGACCATTTACTTACTTATAATAAATCGATTGGTGACGGGCACGATTTCGGCGCTACTTTCTTATACAGCGCAACAGAGATACGCGAGGAGTTTTCAAGCATTACAGCCACAAAACTACCCTGGAGCAGCCAGAAATGGTATGCGTTGGGCTCTGTGGCCACACCCGATGCCTATAGCACCGGCTTAAGAGAAAGGTCCCTGCTTTCTTATATGGGCCGTATCAACTATTCTTATAAAGGAAAATATTATATCGATGCATATACCCGGTGGGATGGCGCTTCACAGTTGGCAGATGGTCACAAATGGGATGTGTTCCCGGCGGCTTCCGTTGCCTGGCGCATCAGCGAGGAGCCTTTCATGGAAACGTTAACCTGGCTCAACTCCTTGAAGTTACGGATAGGGATGGGCAGTGTAGGAAATGCGGCTGTTAACCCATATACAACCCGGGGCGCATTACAAACCCTGTATTATACCTGGGGCAGCGCGGTGGACGCGGGATATGTGTCATCTGATCCCTCTTCCGCTACCCCGGTTTCCATGCCTAACGAAACCCTGAAATGGGAACGCACCACACAAACCAACCTGGGTGTTGATTTTCGCCTGTTCAATGGAAAGATCGATGGTACAATAGACCTGTATACTTCCAAAACAAAGGACCTGTTGATGCTGCGTAATATTCCTTCCGTTACCGGGTATACGCAGTCGCTCGACAATGTGGGTAAAACAGCGAACCGGGGCATTGAAATTACCCTGAACACCGTGAATGTGCAACAGAAGGATTTCAGCTGGACTTCTACCATCAACTTTTCGGCCAACCGCGACCGGGTGGTAGAAACGGCTTATGGAGCAGAGGATGACCGCAGTAACCTGTGGTTCATTGACAAACCGCTGAATGTATATTTTGACTATGTGTATGACGGCATTTGGCAGGAAAGCGATAAGGATGAACTGGCCAGGTTCAATCAATTCATTGCATTACCGGCTAATCAGTTCAAGCCTGGTATGATCAGGGTGAAAGACCTGAATGGCGATTATAAACTGGATGCGAATAATGACCAGCAGGTTGTAGGAAGATATCAGCCAAAGTGGAATGGCGGTATCGTAAACGAATTCAGTTACAAAAACTGGAGTTTGAACGTATTTGTTTTTGCCCGTTGGGGCTTTACAGTACCCACCGGCGCCGAAACATTACAGGGGCGTTATTCACAACGGGTTTTGAATTACTGGACCCCCGGCAACCCTACGAACGAATACCAGGCGCCCAATTATGCCAATGCAGCAGGTGATCCCAGACGTACGTCTATGAACTACCAGGATGGATCGTTTATAAAGATCAGGAATATCACCCTGTCTTACTTACTACCCAAAGGCGTTATCAATACGCTGAAAATGAAAAACTGCCGCATTTATGCACAGGCATTAAACCCGGGTTTGATCTATTCCAGAATAGACTGGATCGATCCGGACCTGGGCGGATCAACCTGGAACAGAGGTTTTGTATTTGGTGTGAATGCCGGCTTTTAATTGCTAACGATTTAATACTTACATATGAATTGCTCAAAAATATTAATTTCTGCAAGTGCCATAGCCCTGCTGCTTTCTGCAGGGGCTTGTAAGAAATCATTTCTCGATGAAACCCTGATCACGCAACGAAGTACACAGGATTACGAAACACAGATAGGACTTGAAGGATTGGCTACCGGTTTATATCAAAGCCTTCGTTTTCATTTTAACTATGAGTGGTCGTACGCCAGCACCAATTACGGGGTAGATGAATTTACCGTTGGCGGAGACCCTACCATGCAAATGTGGAATTCATACGATCAAAACCTGAATTCACAGACCACCGATGTAAGAACAGTATGGGATAATATGTATGGCGCCATCAACTCGTCGAACATTCTTATTCAAAATGTACCCAAATATTATAGCGATGGAACGCTTATGAACACCCGGTTGGGCGAAGCATATTTTATGCGTGCCTTTAATTATTTCAAGCTGGTGAACCAGTATGGCGGCGTGCCCATAAAACTGGAGCCGTCGACCAGCGTTGAATTTGAATTTACCCGGGCCAGTGTTCCAGAAGTGTATGATCTGATTCTGGCCGATATGAAACAGGCGTACGATCTGTTGCCGGCCACCCCTGCGCAAAGAGGCCGCATCACAAAATGGGCCGCTGCCCATTACCTGGCCAGGATCTATCTGTTCCGAGCCAGCGAGGCAAACAATAGTTGGAACAGTGCAACAAAGGCAGCTGATCTCGACAACGTGATCAAATATGGCAATGAAGTGATCACCACCAGTGGTCATAAACTGGCAACTGACTTCAGGGATCTATGGAATTATACCGGCCCAGATGCCGCCAATGAAACAAATGCAGAGATCATTTTATCGGCCCAGTTTAGCAACAATACTTCTACCCAGGGCCGTTATGGTAACCAAATGCACTTATATTATTTATCGATTTACCAGA
>DASUVL010000704.1:0-6921 GCA_036379015.1 Niastella sp. | reverse complement strand
AACCGTGGCGCCCGGTTCTATAGGGCTTGCCATGCGCTGTTTCAAATGCCATATTCACTGTTTAACATTAAAACTTGCCAAATGAACATCTTACAAACAACAGCAGGCTTACATGCCTTGCTTAAAAACAGCATTTTATTTGCTTTAATGCTCCCTGCCATTTTACTGGGTGGTTGCAAAAAGACCGCTACACAAACGGATGACACCCAATCAACTTCAGAAAGACAGATCAGTACGGAGGCGAATCCCACCGCCGGCTGGACACAAACGTCGTATACCTATGGCATACAAACGCCATGGAACCAGCCTCAATCTAACCGCTATAGTTATTCCGGTGGGGAACATCGTTTTTGGATCTACCCGGGTGATGCCTGCCAATACGAAGGTTGCAGTACCGGTCCGCGTTCAGAACTACGGATGAATAATAATTACACTTCCGGAAGACACCAGTTTGAAGGGGATGTATATATTGTTTCAGGCTCAGCCGGTACAGACATCATGCAGGTATTCGGCGGCTCAACCAATGCAACAGCCATCATGCTTAAAATTCATTCAGCCAGCAGCGGCACCATTAAACGTTACGACAACGAAACGTTAATGACCAGTTCTTACAATAAATGGATACACGTAAATGTACAGCATGATGCAGATAACGGCAGGATCTATGTTTACCTGAATAATGTGTTGAAGGGCAATTATGCAGACCGTGGTAATGCGACCCATTATTTTAAATGCGGTGTGTATAATATTTCGGGTTCAAGATCTGAAACCCGCTGGAAAAATGTAAAGTACTGGAAAAATGGGCCTGTTGGACAATAGTCTGTAACCTACGATATCTTATCATAATGGCGCCTGCATATCAAGGCCGTCTCAAAAATAAGAGACGGCCTTTTTTTATGTTAATCAACCGGCTTTGCATTACCTACTGGCGTAACCCCTATGAAATAAATAATAAATATGTTATTTTTGCGACCATGAAAACCCTTTTACTAATTCTCTCAATTACCCTTACAAATTTTTCGTTTGCACAGGATGAACCCAATTTCCCCGATATGCGCAGCTGGGCGCTCTATGGCAACGATACGATCGACCGCTATATTTTTGCTGATACGGCATTGATCCGCAGTACGCCCGACACAAAGCAAGCACCTGTTGACACCCTCTTTGCGGGCGATAATATTACCATTGCCGAAATAACATCCAAGGCACTTACCATCCGCGGCCTCAAAGGTCCCTGGTTAAAAATAAATTATACTAAAAATGGAGAACAGAAGAACGGCTATGTATGGCAGGGGTTGGTAAGCTGTATGCCATTGCGCCGTGGAGATATCAAATTTGTTTATGCCATTGAACGCCGGGCAGACAGCACTTTTCGGAGAGGTAAATTCAAGGATACCCTACGTAGATATCTCGTAAGACTAAAAGTGGTACAACAAGGTAAAATAGTGGCAAAAGCAACAGTAATTACTCCCAATGACGAAAGCGCCAATTTCAGTGGCGGTAAATTAATGAGTGGCATGGGACTTACCAATGTACAGAATATAATTGTCCTTACTTTTAGCGGGGAGGCCTGTGCCATTCCTACCTACGACTATTATCTGGCATGGACAAAGAGCAATCAATTAGTTCGTCTTCCCAATAAAGAAAATGTTTCCGACGCCGGTGTATTCTATCATAGCGAAACGTTTACCTTCCCCAATGAAAAGAATGGTAAACCAGATATGATCGTGTGGAATATGTCAGTTGAAGAAGAAACGGAAAAAGTAGATAAAAACGGAGAGCCTGTATTGAAGGTCACGGAGAAAAAAAGCGCTGTATACACCTGGGACGGTGTAAAGGAAAAGATCTCCGCTACCACCCGGCGTTAATAAACCCAATCATATTTTAAAAGCCCTCCCGCCGGGGCTTTTTTTATTATAATACGTCTGTTTGACATTTAAACTCAAATAAATTTTTATGGACTTCTAATACGTATGTATCTATACCACATGATCACCTGACTTGATCAGCCATACTAACAGGATGGTACAGGTTGCTTTGTAACTACTCAATAACTTACATTTAGTTTGCTGGAAAATATTTGCAAATAACATCCACAGACGAAGCCGAAAATCTTTAAGAGTAGGCATCCACACATTAAACGCTTGCTTATTATGAAAAAACAAACACTAACGTTTGCCTTGCTTGCATTGCTATCAACCGCAGCCATTATCTCCGCTGCCGGTTGTAAAAAACAGGTTGATCAAACCCCTGAACAAGATCAGCCCACTGAAAGAACTCCCACAACAGAAGCTTCCGGAGAAGTGTTCGTTACCAGTGGTACCTGGACGGCCAGGATCAACGGTGTTACAAAGTATACGGGTACCGATTACATCGCCGCTATTCAGGCAGCCTGCAACAATCTTACTGCCGGCCGTACCAGTAAAGAAACGATAACGATCAAAAACTCAGGCAGTTCGGGTAATTCAGGCGGCGCTATTAAAGCCGTGAACATTCCCAGTTACACCATCCTTGATTTTGTAGGCACTACATTCAACTGTAACAGTAACGATCTATTGATCGTTCCGGTACAAGGCGATAGAAAGACCCAGATTGAAGTAAGGAATCTTCGCGTTACCGGTAATCCCCGATATGGGATCTGGTTCAAGGGTTGTTCAAACATGATCCTTAGCAATATAACTATGGCGCTGAGCACCGGTTTGGGAATACGCGTTGACCATAGCACCGCAGCTACCAGCAACCTTACCATCAACGGCAATATTAATATCACGGGCTCAGGTACCCATGCTATCGAAACGTATGGGTTAGATGGCTTTAACATTGGCAGTGTAACCTGCAACAACACCGGTGGATGCGCCGTATTGTTGAACCAGTCCAGGAACGGTTCCGTAGGCACTGTAACCGGTAGCTATAACAACAACGGCGGTGGGTATGCTACGTTCCGGGTAGCCAACAGCAATGGCCCCAATGTTACCTGCGCCAAGGTATATTCACGCAACAGCGGACGCGGTTTCTTCAGTGTTACCGGAAGTAATGGTACAACCGTAAGCACCGTTGACATCGCCAATTCAACCAGCCATGGTATTTTCCTCGAAGATGCATCCAATACCCGGGTAAATGCCGGTACCGTCTCCAACGGCAATCCCAATGTGCAGCATGTAAGAACCTCCAACTGCAGAACAGCAGTGAATGGACAGGTATATACAGCCGCCAATGGAAGATGGTAATTCTTTTTCAACCACACAGGCGCAAAAACACCCGGGGTTTATTGTGCCTGTGTGGTTCTTATAATCAATTGACTATATGGTTCGATGGATATGGATGGTTATTCTATGGCTGATGACCGCCTGCAATGAACGAGCTACACAGGCACCCGTAGTAACCACTGTTAGGCATCCCAATGGCGATACAACCCTGTTGCCCCAGACATTAAAAGACTATTTAAAAACATATTTTCCTCAATGGCAGGTAGTTGCTAAAGCCGACTACAGTAAAACCTGGTGGTCTTTCTACGACAGCAGCTATAATCCCTGCTGGGTACGCACCGACATTAATGATGATCAGTTAGCCGATTATGCCCTATGGCTGAAAAAAGACAACCTGCTGCACCTGGTCATTTGTACAGGCACAGCAAACCATTCCTTTGTTCATTATACGGCCAATGACCTTACTATTCCCTTTAATGAAAAAGAACCCAACCTCACCATGGGCGTAGCCGTTGCGCCGCCTGCACAGATCGATGTAGCGTATCCCCGGATGCAATCCCTTATACTTAAATCAAACGGATTTGCCCTGATGGAACTCGAAGAACGAACACGGATCTTTTACTGGGACAATGACAGCATACAAACGTTCTATATGAAATGAAAAATTTAACTACTACTTGCAGCTATTTGTTATCAATAGCGATAACGCTGCTGTTTATCGGTTGTATAACCACCCATGACAATACGGTAAAGGATATTGACGGCCATATATACCAAACCCTCACCATCGGTAAACAGGTATGGATGGCAGAAAATTTACAGGTAACCCGCTACCGGAATGGTGAACCTATTCAACATATAACTGATACTGCCGCCTGGAGCGCATGTACAACGGGCGCTTATTGTAACTATAATAACGATACGGGCCATGTGGCCGGCTATGGAAGGCTATACAACTGGCACGCCATACAAGATAGCCGGAATTTGGCGCCCGAAGGCTGGCATATTCCTACTGACGAAGAAATAGCGACCCTGGTTACCTGGCTGGAGAAAAACCCGGCCACCGCTGATACAATAAAAGTACATGGCCTGGCCGGCTACCGTCATTGTAATGGCGGCACTTACCACACCTTGGGCTTTAATGGGTATTGGTGGTCGGCTACCAGGAGCTTTGAAATATACGACTGGACTCCCCGGGTATTCACCGGTTTCGCCGATGTTCAACGAAATAGCTACGAGGCCGGTTATGGTTTAGCAGTACGATGTGTTAAGGATTAGTTGTTAAAAGGCAGGAAATGATAACATATAAATAATCAATAAACTAACTGCGATGAATACCTTTTGTTTTTATATACGCAATAATTTTATATAAAATGTACTGACAAAACAATTTAATTTTGGCTCCGGCAATGCAAAAAACATCCTTCCTATTGAAATTTACAGGTGCGGTATAGGTATGATAAAGCGTATGATCTTTTATAATTATACATGATTTTCATTTACCTTAAAAACACCTTACTATGAAATTATCAAAGGAAGACCTGAATAAAATTGCGCAGGTTAAAGAAATACTGGAAAATGAATATAAATGTTATAACACCCATGCACAACTCGCCAGGCGCGTAAGCACCAACGAAAGTAAATTGCGCAAAGGGTTTAAGTTCGTAACGAAGAAAACAATTTATGAATACATCATTGGCATGCGCATAGAAAAAGCAAAAGAGCTGCTGGAAGCAACCGATGAACCTGTAAAAGCAATAGCTATTAAAGTGGGCTATGATGTGAGTAACCTCGTAAAACAGTTTAAAAAAATAACCGGTATGGCACCGCTTGAATGGAGAAAGAAATATTTAAGTAACAATCTACACTTCCTGGCCCTTTAGTCAGAATAAAGAAAAACCGGATTCGCCAAGATTTTAACCGGATTCGCATAGGATCAAACTGTAACTTGCACTCAGACCAGATAGCAACTTCTATATATTACTTACACTTTCACATTGTTATAAACCTACTTCAAACTGTTAAAGCCTTCTAAGCAGGAAAGATAGTTACCCTGTAAACATTTATTTCCCGAATAAATGCCATGGCTGTTTGTGGCTTGTATGTAAACCTTTTTTTATGAAAAAAGAAATGGTAAGTAGCAGGTATTTAACCCATAGCACTGTTTTGTCAAAACTAACTTTTCCATCGTGGGTAACGAAAAGCACGATTATAGAGGTTATTTGTTCCTTGTTAATAATCCTGTTTATATATTCTTCGTTAAGTAAGCTATCGGATTACGAGCTTTTTACTGTTCAATTAAGTAAATCACCGTTTATTACTTCATATGCAAACTTTGTTGCCTGGAGTATTCCTGCTGTAGAAATATTGATCTCCTTAATGCTGGTTATAAAAAGGACGAAACTAATAGGGCTATATGCCTCCTTCTTTCTGATGAGCTTATTCACCGCTTACTTAATAATCATGTTGAATTTCAGCTATCACATCCCATGTTCTTGTGGTGGGGTGTTGCAATATTTATCATGGAATCAGCATGTTGTATTCAATGCGTTCTTTATAGCCATCTCAGCAGTGGGCGCTATCATCCAGCATAAAAATATTTACGCGTAAGTTAGGGGAAACCGAAAACCTATAAAAAGAGTAGGTATAAAAAACTAAAATTTGCTGTTTTGATTAAAACAGAAAGTGTTTATGAAAAAAGTAAGATTATCATTAGCCGCTTTAACGCTGGTTTTGGCAATTGCCGGAACAACAATGGCCAATAAGGTGCATAAAACAGAGGAACCATGTAGCACGGCAGATCCAAAGGGCACAAAATGCACTGGTGGTAATTTTTATTGTTGTACAGATGATGCAACCGGTGAGTTCATATTGTACAATCCAGTTAAGTAAGTTGTTGCCTAACCACCGGCATATTGCTGGTGGTTAGATCTTTAACACATTCTTTTTGTTTAAAAAATTAATTATGAAAAAAATAAAATTATCATTAGCCGCTATAACGCTCGTTGTAGCCGTTGCTGGAACAACAATGGCCAATAAGTTGCATAAAACAGACGATAGATGTAGCTATGTAGATCCAGCAGGCGACTTTTGTGTTGGTGGACGTATTTTTTGTTGTATAGATGATAACGGTCAGACAGTTTATAAACCCATTTAACTAAATTGCTTTCTAAGCACCGGCATATTGCTGGTGGTTAGATCTTTTATCTATTAATTATGAACAATAAGAAGCCTGTATTGATCTTAATTACATTATTTATTGCAGCCATTGGAACTATAACTTTACTGGCATTCCTCTCAAAAAACACGCTTGAAAAAAAGAATGGTTTTAAGCGGCAGTTACTCACTACCGTATTAAAAACCCAAAAACAGGTTACATTTCCTTCATCTATCAGCAGCATTATAGGATCACAATCGGGCGCCATCTATTTCCAGGATAATACGTCCTACACAGTTTACCGGACAACTGTTGATTTAGACTCACTTTCAACTATTACCCTCCCCTTAACACCTTACGTAAAAACAAATTCAAGCATTCGAATGCTTCTTAACGGTTGTCATATTTATATCGCATGCAGAAACCTGCCTGGGATCCTGGACTATAATTTAGACTCAGGAAGCATTGACAGTTATGTTCTTGATAAATTTTATGGAAAAGAAACAAATTTCGCGAAAGATCAATTTATTGTAAAAGCAATTGAACCGAAAACGAATA
>DASUVL010000703.1:0-8736 GCA_036379015.1 Niastella sp. | reverse complement strand
GTTCAAGCATAGGAGAGAAGGGCATTACTGTATTGGCAGGCGATATTGGCGGTACAAAAACCAACCTGGCGTTTTACCAGGCTACTGAGACCGGATTAAACATGTTGCATACTGGCAGATATCCTTCCGCAGATTATACATCGTGCACAGCTATTTTGCAACAATTCTTAGCTGACAATAAATGCCCGGCGCCCGACAGAATTTGCCTTGGGGTAGCAGGACCAGTGCTGGACGGTAAGGTAAATCTCACCAACCTGAGCTGGGATATAGATATAAAAGAATTGAAAAGCGTCATGGGCGTTGAGGCGGTATTTTTATTAAATGACCTGGAAGCGATGGCCTATGGACTGGCGGGTTTAACAGACCAGGATCTTATAACCATTCATGCAGGAAACGAAAGTGCCGGCAATATGGCCATCATAGCACCAGGCACCGGGCTTGGCGAAGCAGGATTGTACTGGAATGGCGTGCACCATTTTCCTTTCCCTACAGAAGGCGGGCACACTGATTTTGCACCAAGAACTGATCTGGATTTTGAATTATTAAAATTCCTGCAAAATGAATATGGTGTGGTGAGCTATGAAAAAGTAGTAGCCGGACCGGCCATTGTAGATATTTATCGCTTTTTACGGGATGTAAAAAAGATGGAAGAACCAGTCTGGTTAAAAGAAGCCCTGGAACAGGAGAAGCAGGATTCTGCGGTTATTAGCGGTGCTGCTATTGAACAAAAGGCGGCTATTTGTATTGAAACGATGGCTCTTTTTGTGCGGTACCTGGCCCGGGAAGCATCGAACCTGGTGTTAAAAATGAAAGCGACCGGCGGTTTGTTTTTGGGTGGCGGTATTCCACCAAAGATCGCACCCTTGTTACTGCAAAAAGAATTTATGGAACATTATATGGATTGCGATCGCATGCAACATTTATTGGAGACTGTACCGATCAGAATTATAAAGAATGATAAAACCGGTTTGATTGGTGCGGCGTATTATGGAGCGAACTTACTATAAGTATACTTATCACGGATAGGCGCAAGCTAATGCAGGCACATGCATGAAGACGCGCTAATGGAACATACAATGAAAAAGTTCAGGAAATATAAAAAAAAACGAAAACCGGCTATGTATAACCGGTTTTCGTGCAATAGATTACTTTTGTGATGCAGAAGGCGAAGACATATTAATGTTCATCGTATCTGGTTTTTTCTTAGTTGTATCTTTCTTTTTCTTAGGAGTCGTATCCTGCTCAATGTAATTGCCATTATACTCCTCTGCTCTAACTGGATGGTTTGAAATAACCATAGTAAATGCGAAAATGCAAAGACCAACGCCTGCCGCTAAAAAGCTTCTTTTCATAACTTTGAGTTTTAATATGTAAAAAATGTAAATAACTACGTAATGGGGGCGGCGCTACAAAATCAGGTTAAGCAATTCGTCTCGTAGTTTAGAATTATTAGGATATCATACAGTAAGTAAGAATCATGCCAAAAAAGTAGACTATGCCGAAAAAATAGAAAAAATAATCTATCTGTTAAACCTTAATATTATACTACATCTGCTTTAATAAAGCCGTATTATTTATTGATAATCCTACAGATATACACTGAAAAAACAATATCTGGCCCTGTCATTCGTCTACCACAAAAAATACCTTATTACCCGTACTTTGCATTAAAACCCAAAGAAGCGTCAGGCATACAAAAAAAGGCCTGATTTGTTCATGGCAACATTGATTATTTAACTTTTTAAATGGCAACCTTTATATATGGCACGTGGCAACAGACAGGATAACGGTGTTCGTAAACCGGATATGCCCAAAGCAAAACTTACCAAAGAAAATCTGAAAGAAGCGCTGCTCATTTTCAGGTATCTGAAACCCTATCGTTGGACATTTATAACCGGCTTACTTTTCATTGCGCTGTCCAGTGGTACCACAATGGCCTTTCCCTATTTTTTAAAACGGCTTATTGATAGTGCCCATTCCATCAGTATAGGAAAAGAAGCCGTTGCACCGGGCACTATTGCCTTGTGGATGTTGGGTATTTTAACCTTGCAAATGATCTTTTCGTTTATGCGGGTGTACCTGTTCACGTATGTGGGAGAATATGCGCTCGCGGATATGCGAAAAGAAGTATATCGCAAAATGATCATGATGCCCATGAACTTTTTTGCACAGCGAAGGGTAGGGGAGTTATCGAGCAGGATCAGCGCCGATCTTTCACAAATACAGGAGGCAGTAACTGGTATGCTGGCAGAAATATTGCGTGGCATACTTACCCTCATTATTGGGATGATATTGATATTCGTTTTATCGCCGGCACTGGCTGGAGTTATGTTATCTGTGGTACCGGTCATAGTTGTTATTGGTGTTTTATTTGGCAAAAGGATCCGCAAACTTTCCCGCAATACCCAGGATCAGCTGGCTGATTCCAATACTATTGTACAGGAAACCCTGCAAGGCATCAGTAATGTAAAATCGTTTACTAATGAATGGTATGAAATAGGCCGGTATACCCGCAGTTTACAACAAGCGGTAAAACTGGCGGTGAGCAATGGCCGCTTTCGCGGTTTATTTGTTTCATTCATCCTCATGAGCATTTTTGGCACCATCATACTCGTCGTGTGGTATGGAACCTCATTAATGCATGCAGGCACATTGTCCTTTGGCGACCTTACCGCCTTTGTTGTGTATACCGTTTTTGTGGGCGGCAGTATGGCTGGCTTTGCCGACCTGTTTAGCCAGTTTCAAAAGACATTGGGCGCAACACAACGTGTTCGGGAAATTTTGCGTGATATTCCGGAAACTGTAGCTGATACGGAAGAACCGGTGCAGGAAAAAAATAAATTAAAAGGTGCCGTAACTTTTGACCGGGTTGCCTTCAGTTATCCTTCGCGCAAAGAAGTGCATATATTAAAAGAGGTCACTATTACCGCAGCGCCGGGGGAACAAATTGCTATAGTAGGTCCCAGTGGCGCCGGTAAATCAACCATTGCAGCCTTATTATTGCGTTTTTATCAGCCAGATGAAGGCCAGCTATTATTTGATAGCAGATCGGCCAAGGAGATCCCTCTTTCTCAGCTTCGCAAACAAATGGCGCTGGTGCCGCAGGATGTAATGTTGTTTGGGGGTACTATAAGGGAGAACATTGAATATGGTAAACCCGGAGCTACGCAACCTGAAATAGAGGAAGCTGCCCGCAAAGCCAATGCCCATGATTTTATTATGAGCTTCCCCGAAGGATACGATACCGTAGTAGGGGAGCGGGGTATAAAATTATCGGGCGGACAACGTCAGCGTATTGCCATAGCACGGGCCATTTTGAAAGATCCTGTTATATTGGTGCTGGATGAAGCAACCAGTTCACTTGATTCTGCCTCAGAATCGCTGGTACAGGAAGCATTGGATAATCTGATGAAAAACCGTACTTCTTTTGTAATTGCCCATCGATTATCAACCATTCGCAATGCCGATAAGATCATTGTGCTCGACAAAGGTCATGTTATTGAAAGCGGAACGCACCAGGAATTACTGGCCATGGAAGATGGGTTGTACAAAAGTTTGAATAAACTACAATTAGAGTGGACTTCGGATTAAGTTGATATGTTGACAGTTTGGGAAGGTGACGAGTTGGGAAGTCAACAATTTGAAAGGTTTGAACCTGCTGTAGGCGTTTCATCCGCCAGCTGGCGGAACGTTTCACTTTCACGTTTTCATTAAATTCATATTAATTTCTTACGCATGCACACGGGTTGACCTTTTTTTCCGTCTAATAGCCCGGTCCGGTTATTGAATTAATATACCGGGGTATAAAAACAATTATAACTGCGTAATGAAATCTGTATTAGCACTGTTATTAGCAAAAATTATTACATTATCCGTATGTGCCCAAATAGAAAACACACCCAGAAACAAGACAACTGCAGCAGGCGCTGGCAAACTGTTCGGAAGAATTGTGGATGCCAAAAACAATAAAGGCATTGAGGCCGCCTCTGTACAATTATTTCAAAAAAACAATGGAACGCTCGCTGGCGGCATGCTTACCAAACCAAACGGAGATTTTGATATCAGCAACCTGGTAATTACCGATACGTTCAGACTGGAGGCAACAGCCATAGGCTATGCTAAACAGGAAATAATCATAACGTTTGATAGATCAGGCAAGGGGAGTGCAACCATTGTTGAAAAAGACCTGGGTAATATCAAATTATCAGCTGAGTCGCAATACCTGAATTCAGTGACCGTGGTAGCCCAGAAACCGGCTTTACAAATGGGTATCGATCGGAAAACCTTTGATGTAGAAAAGAACCTGGCTTCTGCCGGTGGTACAGCTATTGATGTAATGCGCAATATTCCTTCTGTTACCGTAGATGTAGATGGAAGTGTGCTGTTACGCAATAACGCCCCGCAGATATTTGTAGATGGTCGCCCAACTATTCTTTCTTTAGACCAGATACCCGCAGACAACATTGAAAGGGTAGAATTGATCACCAATCCCTCCGCCAAATTTGATGCAGCCAGTACCGGCGGTATCATTAATGTAGTGTTGAAGAAAAACAAAAAACTGGGACTAAACGGTCTTGTTTCTGCAGGCATTGGTTCACCCGATATTTACACAGGCAATCTGGCGCTTAATTTACGCCAGGGCAAATTCAATTTTTTCGTCAACGGAAATTATAACCAATCGGGGGGACGTGCAAAATCTGAAACATACCGCCAGAACAAAGACAATGGCGTTGTGCAGGATTATTTCAACCAGTTTGCATTTACCGATCGAAGCCGTCGTTTTGCCTCGATCAGGTTTGGAATGGATTACTTTTTAGACAACCGCAATACCCTTACGCTAACACAAAATTTTGGTGGCGGACGATTTACCAATAATGAAGAACAGCACCAGGAGTACCTTGATGTTAATCAGCAACCAGCACATTATGGGTTTCGTATATCCGATGGCAAATCAACCAATGAACGCAGCAGCACGCAGCTGATCTTCAAACATAATTTTGTTGAAGCGGGCAAGTCGATAAGCGCCGATATCAATTATAACCATGGCAGTAGCATTGATAATACGAATATTCTGAACACTTATTCTTACCCTGATGGCAATATATATGCAGTAGATAGCCGGGTTCGCAACAATGGATCTGGAGGCAACAACCAGGTTACCATACAGGTAGACTATGTTGATCCGCAGGGAGAAAATAACAAACTGGAGACAGGTATTCGCACTTACATCAATGACTATTCGAGTGTTTTCAATGCCTTTTCGGTACTCAATGCAAGTGAAACCAAATTACCGTTGAGCAATCATTACGAATACCGCGAAATGGTGAATGCGGCTTATGTAACTTATACCGGTAAATTGCTGGGCATCGGATACCAGGCAGGTTTACGTGCTGAACATTCAAAATTTGATGGCGAACTGGTTGACAGCGCCCAAAAATTTGGCTATCAGTTTCCCAATAAGCTCAACAGTTTGTTTGATGCGTTGTTCCCCAGTTTATACCTGAGCAAAGAGATCGGGGATGGACAGGAGATCCAATTGAATTACAGCCGTCGTATCCGCCGCCCTGATTTCTGGCAAATGAACCCGTTTGTTGATATCAACGATCCTTTGAACATCCGGCAGGGAAATCCGGCTTTACGACCTGAGTTCACCAACTCATTTGAATTTAATTACAATAAAACCTATACATCGGGTAGCTTTTTGGGCGTTATTTATTTTCGCAACACACAGGGAGATATTACCCGTTACAGCGATACAATAACGGCTGCTCAATTCCAGCAATTGAATAATGCAGCCATTGATCCCAGCGCCATTTTAAATACGTTTGTCAATGCCCAATATCAAAACAGATTGGGCGCTGAATTTACCTTACAACAAAAGGTAGGACAGCATTTTGATTTTACGCCTACGATCGATCTGCAATATAAAAAAGTTGTGTCTGCTGTTAATAATAACGATCTGAGCAATGAAGGTTTTAACTGGGAAGCCAAGTTAATCATCAATTACCGGGTGGCGGCAAAATCAGCCTTCTGGAATAAATGGAGCTTTCAGACAACCGGCGGTTACGAATCACCAGAAGTAATTCCGCAAGGCAAGCGAAAAGAAATGTATGGTATTGATCTCGGGTTACGCAAGGAATTTCTCAAGAACAAAGCCACCTTTACATTTAATATAAATGACGTGTTCAATTCCAGAAAACGCGGAACTATAAACGATACGGAGAATTTTTATCAGGATTCATACCGTCGATGGGATGTGCGAAGCTTCCGCGCTACGTTGACCTATAAATTTGGCAAGTCCGACTTCCAGCTGTTTAAAAAGAATGGTGGCAGTCATGAAGAAAATGAAGAGAGGGATTAACCCCCAGCCTCCTAAAGGGGGTGCCAGAACCTGGGATTAGACACTGCGCGCCAAAGTCAAAATCTCATTGGTAATACACAATTTACAATGTGCATCTCGCTTACGCCCGATGCACATTGTTCGTTTAATTAAGTAGCCGGCAACTAAGAAGTTCACGAGCCACCCCCCCCTTTAGGGGGTTGGGGGGATAAAATCAACATACATATACCGGAAGTTAATGACCATTTCTTTAAACTGGTTCATGATATCCTGACCAAAATTGCCGTGGTATAACTTGTCTTTTGGTGTGGAGCTGGACGTTTTTACAGATACGTCCTTTAACACCGCAGGTTGCCCTGCAACATTAATAGCAATTTGCGGCAAACGGTAAGCTTTTGTTTTGGTAATACCGCCCGCGCCGCCAATCTGCATGTCAAACGATTTACCAGCTGAATCTACCAGTGTTTTGTAATCCCTGTAAAATGATTCATTTAATAAGGTAAACTGGGCACCGGTATCAAATGTAAACGCCAGGGTATCGGTATTGTAAGCGACGGAAATCACCGGCAATAATTCATCAACCCCAAAATTTCTGATGTTTCGGTCAGTAGGAGCCTGAGGTACCGTCATGGTATTTTTAGTAATGCGAATTTCCTGCAATTGCTCAATAATCGGAAAGCCAATGATGCCTTTAATGGTATACACCCCACGGGCAAAAGAAAGGGCGCTGTCGGGAAATATCATGAATACGGCATTCCTGATAATAATATTTCCCATCTTGAATTCATCGGCAATCCCCAAATTGGCCTGCACCTGTAAACCGGTAATGGCTCTTACTTTAAACTTCACATTCAGCATACGCAGGTTTACTTTACGGGCGTATGTTTCCGTTATTACAGATAAATTGGCGCCGGTATCAAATACAAAATAATAAGAGCTGTCGGCAAAGTTCACCGGAACATTCATCAGGCCGGCAATGTCGCGGCGATAGGCGATGCTGGTTTCACTGGCGACGGTAGTCGTTTGTGGTGCAACATCCTGAAGTCCTTTCCAGATTATATCAGAATTATGGGCATCGTCCCGTTCCTCGGCGGATAACGCATGCCGGTATTTGCGTAGCAAAAGCAGGGTAGTCAGATGCGCATCGCGGTACTGGTATAGCTTAACATGATTGTCGATCTTTTTCATCAGTAAGTTACCGATCTGGCTATGCGAAAGCTGTTTTTGGTATTTATCCAGCAACAGGGTAATCTCCTGGTTTGATGTTGTGAGATCGTGAAAAAAGTTATGTAAAAAAGCCTGGTAATATAATTTTTTATATGTGGGCAGGTTGCTGTTGGCATTGCTTTTCAATTCGCGTTGCAGCTCAAAAAAATGACGATGCAGTAACAAGCTGTCAAGCTTGTTGGTATCTGCTGCGTACAATGAAATACCCGTAAAAAAGAAAATAAGTAACAAAAATATCCGCATGATAACAAAGTTAGGTAGAAGGGCTGTAACCCCAAAGTTGCCGTTTTCAAGCAAAGGGTTGAAAGTAGTAAAAAGAACAGCACCAACTACCATCATTATATAAGTCTTAACTTATCTTTGCCACGTTATGAAAAAAAGCGAATTGATCAATGAACTGATACGTACACGCAGGAGCGTGTTTACGCAACAATTTGAGCCAGGGAAATTCATTCCTGATGAGATCGTTTGGCAGGCGCTTGAAAATGCCAATTGGGCGCCCAATCATAAATTCACCGAACCCTGGCGTTTTACGGTATTTACAGGTAAAGGCTTAGGAAAACTGGCCGAACAACAGGCTGAGATCTATAAAAAGTATGCCGGTCCTAAATTCAAACAAAATAAATATGAACAGATGCTGGTAACACCACAGCAATGTTCGCATATTATAGCTATTGGTTGCAAACGGCATGCAGATCAGCTTCCGGAAATGGAAGAAATTGCGGCCGTGGCGTGCGCTGTTCAAAATATTTATTTGACCATCTCGGCCTATGAAGATATTGGCGGTTACTGGAGCACCGGCGGAATTACGTTTATTGAGGAAGCCAAACCGTTGTTTGGATTGGGCCCCGATGATATGCTGATGGGTTTCTTTTACCTGGGCTACGTTAAAGTACCATCTGTTTTGGGTAAACGAAAACCAGTTCAGGAAAAAGTGACATGGGTGGGGGAATAATTTGCTAATGAAAGGGGTTCGCCGGGGATGATCTGAATCCCACAAAAATTTAATTGAAATTTTTGAATCGTTTGCTGCTGCGATACCCAAGCCAGATAAAGATCACTGGAATAAAAAGGATTAAAATCAGGGATATTATACCAAGCATAAAATTGAATTTTTACCAAGGGATTGGATCGATTACTGAAACGAATAAAGCATTTAGTTTAGTATA
>DASUVL010000702.1:0-12151 GCA_036379015.1 Niastella sp. | reverse complement strand
GGAACAAACTGCAGGCTTATCCACAAGGGAGCAAAGGCGTCGGCCCATTCTTTTGCGCGCCGGAAGCGATTGACATCACCGGTATTTGACGATATCCTTAATACCTGTATGGTATTGTTCTCCGCAGGCTGAGCCGCAATTGTTTCTTCGCTAACATAGTGGTCGTATAATGCAATGATAGACGACCTATGGCCAAGTGACTGTACAGCGCCAGCCAGCCGTCTTGTATAATCGCCTACACCGTCCTTACCGGGTTCAAGTGCACCGCAGATAAACAGGATATTCATGATGTAAAGGAAAACAACCGGACTTTTCCGGTCTGATGATCTATACGACTACTTGTGTTGAATTGCTGATTTTGAGATTTTTTGATTTTGAGATTTCTATAATTGCGGAAATAAATCAATAAATCCCGAAATCTCAAAATCCCGAAATTCTAAAGACATTTGTAAAAAATACCTTTCATTTTCTTTTTTACCGTATTAGTATCCAGGGTAGCCAGGTAGTTGGTTGGCTCCCATCCGTTGGAAGAAGGTTCGATTGAAGGGTCTTTCAGGTTCAGGTTCAGCCAGCCTTTTTCTATTCTGTAAATGGTATACCCCTTATCGGCTAAAAACAGGGCAATTTCAGAGGGATAATGTTCATGATCCTCGTAAACAATATTGGTGATCTGTTTATTCTGGATGAGCTTTTCTGTTCCTTTGAGAACGGTTAGTTCATGACCCTCTACATCGATCTTGAGCACATTGATGATGGTGCCGGGGTCAATCATGTCATCCAGCTTCCGGAGATCTATTTTAATGGCATTTGTTGAATGTGTTCCGTTTTTCACATAGGCCACACCCTGGTTATAAGCAAATGCTTCAGGTAATTCCAAAAAGCCTTCTTTATTTGCATCTGACAATGCGAAAGGATAAAACGTCGTATTGGCGTACTGGTTGTACCGGATATTTTTGGTGAGCCTTGGGATCACTTTGGGGTTTGGTTCAAATGACCATACCTTACCTTGCGGACCTGTTTTATAAGAACAGAGACTTGTGATGAACCCGATATTGGCGCCCACATCCAGTACAAAATTCCCGGGTTCTATCAGCCTCCATAATGTTTCGCTTAACGCAAGATCATAGATCCTGGTGCTGTAAATGGAGTTACCGATGGTTTCATTGGTGTCAATCTCAATTAAATTTCCCCAGGGCGTTTTTTGATTAATTATATCATGCCCGGTTTTGAAGAATAATTTCTTAAAAACCGAGTGCAATCTGAAATAATATTCAGGCCTTTTTATATGATGAATAATACTTTTTTTGCTCCGGAAATCTATCATTTTGCGGAGTATTTTACTTGATTCGTTTAATGACTTTTCAATGGCTACTGACATAAATTTAATTCATTGACCTGTAAAATCAAATTCCTTCCATTACCCGACAAGAAAGTTTTTGCGCGTTTTCACCGCTCGCGCCGGGTTCCCCGCATACACCGTCCATGGCTCCAGGTTCCTGGTTGCCAGGCCGGCAGCGCCCAATACACTGCCTTCCCCGCAATGTATACCGGGCAGCACTATTGCTTTTGCTCCAATCCAAACATAGGGTTCCAGTACAATTTCTTTTTTGATATAAGTAAAAGCTTCGCTGTTATAATCGTGCGTGGCGCCGCAAATAAATGCGTGCTGTGAGATCACGGTATGATGGCCCATGCGGATACCGCCCGGGTTATAGATCTCTGCCCCCGGTCCAATGGCCACTGCTTCACCTGTTTCAAGCAACCAGGGCGCCCAGATCTTGCAGGTGGGGTAAATGAAGTTGCTGGCGCCTATTTTGGCGCCAAACAGGCGCAGGAACCTGATACGCCATTTGTGCATGGGGTTGGGTGTCCACTTACAGAAAATGATCCATATGGTATTCCAGCAATACCGCCTCAGTTTATCAGCAAAAGGAAAAACAGGGCGTAAATACGGATCGGGACTATTGACATCGTGGTTAGAAAGCAATGTTATCATAATAGTAAATTAGACGGCTGCCTGGCCGGTTTGTGATCAATGCCAATTGCCCGCAGCATTCGCTTTGCGGCCATGTCAACGGAGAATTGTCTTTCATAACATTGTCTTGCTCTAACAGCCATCAGTCTCTGCTGTTCCGGGCGCAACGTCATCCATCTGTTAAGCAATGACAGGGTGCCTGATGGGGTATCATCTTCTGCCAAACCTCCCTGCGTTTCAATTACTTCGCGCCAGATATTTACTTTGTTGGAGATGAGTGCGGGTTTACTGCAGGCGAGGGCTTCCACGAGGGCAATACCAAAATTTTCCTGGTGGCTGGGCAGTATAAAGGCGTCTGCACAATAAAAAGCACCCCACTTGGCATCACCGTTAAGCATACCGGTAAAAGCAACCTGCGATTTGAGTAGCGGGGAGGCAGCAACTATTTTTTTTATATTTTTACCATAGGGAGTATCCAGTCCGGGACCGGCTATTACCAGCATAGGGAATTGATCGCTTTCCATAGGGTAATCAGCGGCTATTTTATTGTACGCTTCCAGCAACAGATCAACGCCTTTTTTTTCATCTATCCTTCCCAAAAAAAGCAGGTAATTACGATTCATCACTTCGGGGCATTTGTTCAGGAAAGCCTTTTGCATATTTTCAGTAAAAAAAGGAGGTTGCTGCACGCCCAGTCCTACCACTGCTGCGCGTTTGGGCCTATAAGGCCTGAAAGGCAGGCTTGCCAGCGTTTGTTCTTCCAGACTGGTAAACAATATGCCGTCGGCACCATTCACCATTTTATGTTCTATTAATTTCCAATAGCACCAGTTACGGATGGCTTTTAGCCTTCTGCCCTGTACAGCCTGGAACCAGGGATCCAACATGCCATGTGGCATAACATATACTGCCGGTAATTTGAGGGTCCTCCTTTTTTTCAGTTGCCTGAATACCTTTTGCACCGCATAACCATGATACTGCCAGAGCCCGTGTATAATAACTATATCAAATCGCATATAATTTATCTGCAACCAGGGTATTAACCCGGGAGAATAATACCATGCGCTCAGTCCTTCACCAGGCGTATGAATAACGAATAATTCTTCTGAAAGAAATGGAGCCTGTGGGTTATCAAGGGTAACTACTTCGTTGTAAAAACCCCAATCTTCCAGTCCACAAACAATAGTGCGAATGGCTTGTGCCACACCTCCAAGCCGGGGATCTAATTTGCCTGCGATATGAAGTATATTCATGCGGGTGGTAGTTTTAGAACCTGCATTTCAAACAACAAAACCATCTGAGCGGCTGAAATATTTTGCGTCCCTGGGAATATCCGCCAGCATAGTTGCCGGCACACCACCATATAGTTTCCATTGTTCGGTAAACGGTTTATTCATTAATGATTTGGCGCCCAGCACCGAATAGGGTGGGAGTATGCAACCTCCCAGTATCACTGAATTAGTGCCTACGAATGTGTATTCTCCTATAGAGATAGGTGCGCTGTTCTGCCGGTTTTCGAACAGGTCAATAGAATGGGTAAGCAATTGTGACCTGTATCCGGCTATCGTTGAGAACCGGCCTATCGAGATCTGGTTGGTACAATCAATATGATGGTTCTTTGTTATGAATGCACATTCACCCATCTCTAATGCGGCTATGCGATTGGGTTGGTGGCTGAAGTGCCGGTGCCGGTTGTTGCATTTGGTGGAAAGACCGGTGATCCAGTTTCCTCTCCCAATGCCTGAATGTGCGCCCATTGTTATTTGATCGAGATGTATGGCCACCGTAAAATGACCTATTGATGCGCCTGCGTCCATGTTTAGCATGCCGGGAAATACCCAGGCCAGACCAATGCTCGCAGTAGGGTGAATCTTATACCCAAACCAGCTGTTCAGTGCCCTTCTTCTTAATGGCCAGGGAAGAAAAAAACTGAGTATTTTCAATAGCATGTGGATGGATTTTCTTGTTGCGGCCAGGGATCTGAAGTTGTTGACAGGTGTAAATTCAAATATTCGTGGGTCATTCTTGAGATATTAAAGCGCCTTGCGTTTTCAAAACCTCTTCTGATCAATTCATTCCGGGTTATTTTATTTTGCAGTGATAAAAATGCGTTGGCAAAATCTGCCGGTTTTGTTGGGTCGGCGTGAAGCGCTGCGCCGCCGCTTACTTCAGGCAGGGGATTAATAGAACTGGCTATTACAGGAACACCGCATGCCTGGGCCTCGATAACCGGCCAGCCAAAGCCTTCTGACAGGGATGGAAACACGAATGCCGCACTCGCGCTGTAAAGCGCCACCAGGGTGATATGATCGGGATCTATAACAGAGGTGACCCTGTTCCTGAGTCCCAACGTGCTGGCATACACTATCAGTTCTTCTTCGAGGGCCTCGCCGGCAAAACAAATATTACCATCCCACCGGCTGCTTAATTGCAGAAGCATGTCAATAAGCAGCCTACGATTTTTACGCCGCAGGCTGGAGCCTACATGCAGCAAATAGGGTATGCCAGGATTTATTCCTGCCTTCCTGAGCAGGCCGTAGGCTTCTTCTTTTGGAATGGGCCTGAAATCAGCATTGAAAGCATTGTAGATCACCATCCAGTTTTTTGAATGGTCCTTCGGATGAATATTGTCAAGTGCACATAATTGCAGGTAAGTGGTCCAGGAAACGGCCGCCAGTTTGTGTGCTTCAGTAAGATTATTAAGGATCCAGTTCTGAAACATTTTTCCGGTCCTGGAAGCACGAATGTAAGCATCTGCATACCCAAGCGCACCGCGAATGGCCAGTACATCATGGCAGGTGATGACGGTTCTATCAACCGGCAGTTGCTGCAGGTAATAGGAGTTGGAATGATCGCAAACATGAAAATGAGTATTTTCCGACTGGTATTTTTTATGCAGCAGGCGCCAATGGAGAATGAAAGGAAATAAGATCCATTTATCGATGTAACCCATCCATTTTCCCAGGCCTTTGGTGGTTGATTTAAACAGCTTACCAAAAAGGACAACAGGTCGCCAGATAGTTGCATGATGCCCTTCGTTTGAAAAACCGTTTGCCAGCATGTGCGCAAAACGTTCCATGCTTTGCTGTTTGTCTGGTGGATAGTTGCCAATTAAAATGATACGCATGCCTGTATTTTTTATTTGGCCGTAACTAAACGTTGCTTCAATTCAATATGAGTTGCGCTGGAGGCGGGCTGCCTGAGCGATGATAGCATGAGGCCGGCGATCAGTATGCCAAAGCCAAGCGCTGTCGGTTGCGCCCAACCGCCTTGTGCCAGGTTCATTAAACCAAAGCTCGCCAGGATCCAGGGCAACAGGTCGCCGGTAATCATTTTCCGGTAAGCTGCCCATGCAATGCGAACAGTTAATGAAACCCGTATGAGTATCACAGAAAGGCCAAGCAAGGGGCCCATTTCTCCAATCAATCTTCCCCATTCTCCTTCCGAAATTAAAAAAACCTGTTTGCCGGTTAACAGCATAGCGCCTACATTGGTGCCCATTCCCAATCCATACCCAAAGAATGGTTGGTCACCTGACTGTGCAAGTGCTCCGAACATTCCTCCCATGTAACGGTCAATGAGCACACCCTGCAGGCCGCCTTCTACTTCGTTGGCGGTATCAAAACGCGCACTGAATGCCCCAACAGCGGTTTGAAAATAGCTGGTGTTGCTTATCAGCGCCAATACTATTGCGCCTCCCAGTAATGCTACGATCATTTTGCTCATGTATTTTGGCATACGTGAAACAGCCAGCAATGTAAATAGCATGGTAAGTGCCACCTGAAAAAATAACCCCCGGCTTATAGAAAGCGGAATAGAGGCAAACAAGGCAAGCGTGGCACTGATCAATAGCAGGCGATGAATCCCTTTTGGATTGAGCCAGAAATAAAATATAAAGGCTGCTGCCAGGTTATAAAAGAGCGTCACCCCATTTGTAAAAGAGAAAGTACCGGGCGGCCGCATAAAGTTTAGGGCCCCTGCAAATCCGCCGCCGTCAGTATCTCCGCCCATGCCTTTGTTTACGGTAGCTGTTTCGGGGCTGAAGAACTGCAAAGCAATCAACAGGGTCATAGGCAGGGAGAGCAGCAGGGTCATCTTACCCATTTGAAGTACATCTTCCCGCGTAAATACGGATGCAAAAACAAAGATCAGCGGAAAATGAAATAGCAGGATACGGGCGCCGAATATGGCTACCATTGCATTGCCATGCCCCAAAAAAATGGTGGTGACTATACCCACGCAGGCTACAAATACCATAGAGGTCAGGAACCCGTTTTGGGGCAACAGCCCTTCGCGCCAGCACAATAGTACCATCCATAACGCCAGCGGATCACGTACTATCAGCAGTGGCATGGATAACCCGGGGGCGACCCATTTTCTAAGTGCACCTTCAAATATCAGCAGGAAATAATAAGCCCAGATACCGGTTTTCAGCCACCGTATAGCCCGGGCCGTTTTGCGCTTTCGTACGTCTATGTCAAATTCGGCTACAGAAAGTATGTATTTCGCTGATAATACGGTCGCCATATTTTTTCCAGGTATATTCTGTTGCATACTGTTTGGCTTTTTTACCCATTTCCATGGTTGCCGGCCGGTTGTCGAGCAGCCAGCTCAATTTTTCTGCTATCATTTCGGGTGAACGGATAGGTATCAGAAAGCCTGTACTGCCATCCTGCTTTATCAGATCTTCCCCACCGGTGTTGGGCGTAATGATCAATGGTAAGCCCTGGCTCATGGCTTCCTGCATCACCAGTGCCCGGCCCTCTACAATGGAGGGAAGACAAAAGACGTCACAGGTTTTCATGAGCGCCAGTACCTGCGGGTTAGCTCTGCCGGGTTCATATTTAAAATTCGGGTACTCTTTCCTGTAAAACTCCATAGGAGCTTCAGGCGATCCCATTACTACCAATTCTATATCCCGTTTGTTTAGCAGGCGCATGGCTGCAAATAGATCACCTAATCCTTTCCGTTGGCTCATAGAGCCTGCGAACAGTACGCGCAGGGGCTTTTTAAAGTTTATTCGGGTTATTGCTTTTTCATCCGTTGCAGGTTCAGGCGATCCAAAAGGAGCCATGACTATCTTTTTCCCTTTTGCCCAATCGGGCAAAGAACTTTCCACAAAAGAGCCGGGCCCTACCACTATATCTGCTAATTGCAGCTCCTGGGTCTTTCGTTCCAGTTTCTCTGGCGAATCCTGGATACCCCCTTTTAAGGTAGGCGCCCAGCCCGGTAGCCGGAGGGCTTCTTCCTGTAATAACCTCCGGGCGGTTTTCCAATAGGCAATGGGCAGATCATAGACGCAGGTGAGGCCGAGCGCTTTGGCCTGTTTGAAAGTGGCCAGGGCGCCATCTTCGTACGCATACACAAGAGAGATCCCATTCTTATGCGCTGATCGTTGCAGTCGCATCGCTACTGCCTTATCGAATTTCCTGTACACACTGTCTACACTGGCCCACCCGGTTTCATGGCGAAGCAAACGATCGAGGCCTATTTTAGGAAATATCATGCGTGCCATTTCGCGCCAGGGGTGTGTATAAACCTGGTGTTGCGGGGCAGGAAAACTGCGTCTTATACATTCCGCCCTGATCTTTTTCGGTAATATTTTCAGCCAGGCAGCCTGCGGATCGAATGATAATGTTGTATTGAACTCATGCAGGCATCCCGCGCTTGCCATGGCGGCAATGACCGCCCTTACATTCTGGTTGCCTGTAGGATGAGAGATGAGCATTTTCATCTGAAAATATTTATTGCTGCTTGGCCCGATGCCCGCTGCGCCTTCGCGAAGCTTCGGCGAAGCAAGGCCCGGATGACCGAATGAATTCATTCAGGCGGGGATGACCGATCGGACGGGGACGATTCATTAAACGGATCTCATTATTTTTTGTGATCACTTGTACCTCTTGATCTCATTCATCAGCAGTCGACGCCCGTGCATTTTTTCCGTATGCCTCCCGTTGCCCGGTTGCAAAAAGATCAAAATTTTAAAGAGCAGGCATTCCATAATTATTCTTGTTCTAAGCAAAAATTTCGTTAACCCGGGAAATAGCAGCAGGTTGTGTTTTTTAAGCAGTTTCCAACGGCTCTCATGGAATAACAGTACCCTTTTATAATTTATTTTGTAAGAATTTCCCCCACTGTGGCAGATCATAATTTCTTTTGTAAAGACCAGTTTCCATTTTGACCGGTGTATGCGCATGCTGATATCATTGTCTGCATCCAGCACGGGGAAATTACCATCCAGGTAATTCACGCCCTCAATACATTCCCTGGTAAAGCTGACTGCGCAGGAATAGGGTAGTTTGTTTTTGTTTCTCCGGAAGCGCAAAAAAAACAGTTTGGCTGCCAGTTGCTGTCCTATGATCAGTTCGCCCGCGGAAGGTTCGTATTCGTAATTGCCGGTATCCCTGCCGGTATCGTCTATTGTTCCAAAGCCGATACAACCGATTGTGCTATCGGCGTTATACATGTTGATAAGTTTACCAATAAATGGTCCCAGCGGATAGGCATCTGAATCGAGTAACACAATTATTCCTGATGTTGCCTTCCTGAGGCCGTTGTTCACTGTACCTGTATAGCCCAGGTTGTTCTTATTCCTGGTGATCATTACCACGTCATTGCTGAACCGATAAGGGTTTGGCTCCGGCGAACAATCATCTACTACAATTATTTCAGCAATGCGGTCCCGGTCATAATGCAGCAACGCATCTATATTACGCTTCAGCAGATGCCATTGCCCATACACGGGAATTACAACAGACACTCTTTCCATTGCGAACAGCTTATTGTTTGATAATTTGTTTGCTTCAGCACAACCATTGCCGGTATTTTTCTTCCAATAGCATGACCTGTCTTTTCCAGATAAATTTTTTGGCGAAGCAGTAACCGTTGAAGGCAATTTTTGTTCTCAGTGAGGGATCGCTGATCATATTGTCAATAGCGTTATACATTTCACTGGCCTTGTTAAAGTCACAGATCTTTGCCTGCACATTGTTTTTAAGGTTGCACCCTATGCCAGTGGGCGTGGTAACAACTGCAATGCTGCAACTCATCGCTTCCAGGGTGGCAAGACCGAATCCTTCGGAATATGTCGGGAAGAAAAATATTGAAGAATGATGTAGTTTGTCGATCAACTGCTCAACAGGAAGTTTTTTATAGATCTTTATTCTTGGATGCAATGATTCATGAAACGCTGATAATATGCTGTCCCTGGAAGACCAGGCCCCAAAAACTTCGAAACAAAAATCAGCATGTTTATTCAGGATAGGCGATATAACTTCCGGTATGATGCGTACCCCTTTCCGGTCTATCCATGATCCGAAAAAAATGATGTTTTTTATTTTTTCCTGTGTAAATGGCAGTTGATGGTATTCGTCGTCAATGCCCGGCGAAATGCAGGCCGCATTGGCCGGCGAGAATAATTTTTCCTTTGTAACATATTTTAATTCATCATCGCAGCCGCAAACGAATTTATCGGCAAGCCGGAAATTCATCGCGGACAGGTTATCGTTAAAGCGGGACAGCCATTTTTTTATACCTGCCGGTTTTCTCCAGAAACGGCGTTCTTTTTCCTTGTCATACAGTTCCAGTCCATCAACATGTGCCACCAGCAGGGGACAATTCTTTTTTATTTTTTTTAGCCACCATAGCAGCAGCCAGTATTCATCGCCATAAAATTCAATAAGGTCATACCTGCTTTTATTGATCAATTTTTTCGCTTGTAAGAAAGTGCCAATGGCTATGCGGTACCTTCTGCCTGCTTTTATGCCAGGCCACCATTCAACATCTGCAGGTTGCAATATATCTACCTCATGACCAAGCTCTTTTAAACCGTTCGTCCAGTGCAGCCTTGTCTTGCCCGAACCGAGGTGTGGGTCAAGGGATACCGATGCCGAAAGTGAGAGTATTTTCATATTCTTTTTTTCCCGGCTGCCGGGTTCCTTCCTGCCAGAAGCATTTTTGAATGCGTTCGAGACTAAATCTGTTGCGGGCAAGTTCTTTTGCATTGGAGGAAATTGTGTTTTTTTCATTGATCAGGTGAAGGATAGATTCCACCATTTCGTCTACATCGAGCGAAGTACAGCTTACGGCGGAATGGGTTTCGTGCAGCAACCGGCCGGCGGCGCTATCATGTGGCCCATGATATAATATAGATCCGGGGGCGCCAAGGTAACCTACCATCTTTGTGGACAAGCTATAGCGATAAAAATCGGGGTCTACAAATTTTATCGGCAGGTAAAGAATGGAAGCTGCGTCCAGATCTTTTTTCAACTCGGCGTGATCCAGAATAAATGGAAGGTAGGTTGTTTCAAAAGAGCGGTCTTTCAGGAAAGGAAGCTGCTGGGTTCCACGAAAGACGAGCTTAAAGGAAAGTTTATTTTTCGAAAGTATATCCAGCGCATCGGCCAGTATTCTGAACAACGGTATGTATTCAATATGCAGCAGTCCGGCAAAATATATGACAAAGGGCTCCTGCATGTTTTCGGCAGGTGCAGAAATTTCATTTTCCAATACGCCATCGGTAATAAGTTCGTATGGCAGATGGCCAAATAAATGCTGGTATTCATTGCCCAGTTCCGGAGAAATTACCAGGCGCCGGTCTGCTATGTTCCAGAGCCTGGAGGCATCATTGAAAGCGCATTGCGTGGTGGCAAAATGGTCATGAGCCGACATCCATATCGCTTTGTTAGCAAACACCTGGTCGTTGCAAAGCGCTGTTGACCATGGTCCGCAACTCATTATATGGATCACATCGCAGTCGATGGCACGGGTTTCCTGCCGGATCCGGTTTATCGTGTATTGTTTGAGCGGCTTTTCTCTGATCCAGGTTGCTACATCCCGCGAGCGCCATTTCATCCATGGCCGCCTGAGCGGGATAGCAGGGATAATTTTTTCCGGGATGGCACCCGTTACTGGTTTATAATAGCCGGCTTCTATTGCAAGCGATACAACATCGGCTTCATGTCCCTGGTATAACCTTCTCAGGATGCGGTTGCCGCCCCCGTTCGCATACAAAGAAAAGCTCTGGTAGGAGAGAATTTTCATCTGAAAATATTAATTGTCTTTTAGCCAGATGGACGTTTCACTATTTTGAAATATGTTCAACGGGTTCGTATATTTTCTTAGTTTGCGCCGCTACGATCTGCCTTATAGTTTCTTCCAACGAAATGCTGATATCCCATCCGGGGTAATGCGCTTTCATTTTGGTTAGGTTGGAAATGTAGCAGATATGATCTCCGATGCGGTTTTCATCTACATAAGAATACGACATGGCAGTACCGGAGCATTTTTCGGTCATGGAAAAAGCTTCCCATATAGAGCAGGAATTATTGCGGCCACCGCCAATATTATATACTTCTGCTTGCCGTGGTGTATTTATAAATGCATTAATGAAGCGCGCCACATCATACGAATGGATATTATCCCTCACCTGTTTTCCCTTATAACCAAACACTTTGTATTCCTTCCCTTCGAGGTTGCATTTTACCAGGTAATTTAGAAAGCCATGGAGTTCAACACCTGCGTGATTGGGGCCGGTAAGGCAGCCGCCGCGCAGGCAGCATGTTGGCATTCCGAAGTAACGGCCATATTCCTGCACCATTACATCGGCTGCTACTTTGGATGCGCCAAACAGGGAATGCTTGCTCTGATCGATAGAGAAATCTTCTGCAATGCCATCTGTATATAAGGGATCTGCATAATCCCAGCGTGTTTGCAATTCCGACAGTGCTATTGAATTCGGTTTATCTCCATATACTTTATTGGTACTCATATGCACGAAAGGAGATTCCGGGCAAACCCTTCTGGTGGCTTCGAGCAGGTTGAGGGTGCCCATTGCATTGGTTTCAAAATCGTCAAAAGGAATGGCCGCTGCCCTGTCGTGCGAAGGCTGTGCTGCCGTATGAACGATTGCATCCGGCGCGGTTTCCCTAACAAAGTCAATAACGCCGGCGCGGTTGCGTATATCAAGTTCAACGTGATGAAACCTTTTGCCCAATTTTTCTGACAGCCTTTGCTGGTTCCAGCGTGTATCACCCTGGGGTCCGAAAAAGACAGCACGCTGGTTGTTGTCTATGCCATAGACCATCCAGCCATTTTCTGCAAAATAAGTACACACTTCAGAGCCTATCAGGCCAGAAGAGCCGGTTACCAGTAATTTTTTCACATTGTATAATTAGA